>NZ_JBVHLW010000016.1:0-132738 GCF_055558795.1 Streptomyces sp. NPDC025618
CGCGCTGCCGACCACACCCACCGCGCCGTCCATGACCTGGGGACCGCCACTGCGGATGCCTCCCTGGGCCACACCGGAAGCCGTCCGGGCGCCCCTGTGCGCTAGGTGCGGGCGGTGGCGTACCGGCTCAGCCCGCGAGCAGGCGCTTCACCGCGGCCGCCACGCGGCCGCCCTCGGCACGGCCGGCCACCTTCGGGTTCACGATCTTCATGACGGCGCCCATGGCGCGCGGGCCCTCCGCGCCACCGGCCTTGGCCTCCGCCACGGCCTCCGCGACGATCGCGGTCAGCTCCTCGTCGGACAGCTGCTGGGGCAGGTACTCCGCGAGCACCTCGCCCTCCGCGCGCTCGCGCTCCGCGGAGTCGGCGCGGCCACCCTTGTCGAACGCGTCGGCGGCCTCGCGGCGCTTCTTCGCCTCGCGCGCGATCACCTTCTGCACCTCGTCGTCGGAGAGCTCACGGGCGACCTTGCCCGCGGTCTCCTCGTAGGCGATCGCGGAAAGGGTGAGGCGGAGCGTGGAGGAGCGCAGTTCGTCACGCGCCTTGATGGCGTTCGTGAGGTCGTCGTGAAGCCTGGACTTGAGCGTGGTCATGCCGCAATCTTCGCACCCGGCCACGGCGGGCGCCCCGCATTAACGGGCGGTGCGGCGGCGAGGTGGCGATCCGGAAGCCGGTGCGGGAGTTGGTGCGGGAGCGGTACGGAGGCGGTACGGGAGCGGTGCCGAGGTGGTACGGGCCCGGTGCGGCAGCCGGTGCGGCAGCAACTCCCGTACGAGCCCGGGTGATCGGCCTCGTGAAGTTATCCACAGGGGTGGACCGGGCCGACCACAACGGGCCCGCGTCTGCGACCATGGACGGCATGCGCGCTCGTTATGGAGTACCCCTGGGAATCACCGCCGTCGGCGCGGCGGGCCTCGCCTACGCCGCCGGCATCGAGGTCCGTTCCTTCCGGCTGCGGCGGGTCACCGTGCCCGTGCTGCCGCCGGGGATGCGGCCGCTGCGGGTGCTCCAGGTCTCCGACATCCACATGGTCGGCGGACAGCGCAAGAAACAGCGCTGGCTCCAGTCGCTGGCCGGCCTCCGCCCCGACTTCGTGATCAACACCGGCGACAACCTCTCCGACCCGGAGGGCGTCCCGGAGACGCTCGACGCGCTCGGCCCGCTGATGGAGTTCCCGGGCGCCTACGTCTTCGGGTCGAACGACTACTACGGCCCGAAGCTCCGCAACCCCGCCCGCTATCTGCTGGAGAAGGCCAGCGGCCGCCACGGGCTGAACGGCAACGCCCCGGCCGTCGGCGCGATCCACAACCCCTGGGAGCAGCTGCGCGACGGCTTCGACTCCGCGGGCTGGGTCAATCTCACCAACACCCGCGGCAGCCTCAAGATCGACGGCTATGACATCGCGCTCACAGGCCTCGACGACCCGCACATCAAGCGCGACCGCTACGCGGAGGTGACCGGCGGCCCCCGCGAGGACGCCGACTTCTCCCTGGCCGTCGTCCACGCCCCCTATCTGCGGGTGCTCGACGCCTTCACCGCCGACGGGTACCCCCTGATCCTCGCCGGGCACACCCACGGCGGCCAGCTCTGCATCCCCTTCTACGGCGCGCTGGTCACCAACTGCGACATCGACACCCAGCGGGTCAAGGGCCTCTCCACCCACCGGGCTGGCGGCCAGAACTCCTACCTCCACGTCTCGGCGGGCTGCGGCACCAACCGCTACACCCCCGTCCGCTTCGCCTGCCCCCCGGAGGTCACCCTCCTCACCCTCACCCCCCGCGACGACCGCGACTGATCCAGGAGGGTTTCCGGCCGCCGCCCGTACCGTGGAGGGATGATCGACCCGACTTCCTCCACCACCCGGCTCGGGCGGCCCGGCGCCGCGGGCGTCCCCGCGTCGGCAGTCGTCCCCACCGGCCGCCGCCCCTTCGCGGCGGCCTTCCGGGCGCTCGTGGCCCTCGCCGCGTTCACCGGCATCGTGCTGGACATGATCGACTCGGACGACCTGGGCCGGCTCTTCAGCTACTTCACGGTCCAGTCCAACCTCCTGGTGGCCGTGACCTTCGCCTGGTCCGCCCACCGCGCCTGGAACGCGCGTCCGCCCCTCTCCCCACGGATCACGGGCGGCGCGCTGCTGTACATAGCGATCACCGGCCTCGTCTTCCACTTTGTGCTGTCGAACGACTCCAGCGGCTTCTCCATGACCAGCGAGCGCACGCCCCTCGAATCGGTCGCCAATCAGCTCCTCCACACCGTGACCCCCCTCGCGGCCGCCTTCGACTGGCTCGTCCTCACCGCCCCCGGCGGCTTCCTCCTGCGCCACGCCTGGCAGTGGCTGGCCTACCCCTTCCTCTACTTCCCCTTCGCCCTGGCCCGCGGCGCCCTCCTCGACCCCGGCACGGAGGGCCGCTACCCGTACCCCTTCCTGGACGTCGACCTCCACGGCTACGCGGGCGTGCTCGGCAACGCGGTCGTCTTCGGCCTGGCCTTCTACGTCCTGGCCCTCGCCCTGGTCCTCCTCGACCGCATACGCCCCCACCTGCGCGCTCCCGGGAATCGGATTTCACCTCTGGGCTCCGGTCCGCTAAAGTAGAGCTCGTTGCGCCGGGGACCTGCGAAAACGGGTTCTGGAGCAGCGATCGGGGTGTAGCGCAGCTTGGCAGCGCGCTTCGTTCGGGACGAAGAGGTCGTGGGTTCAAATCCCGCCACCCCGACAGCCGAAACAGCACTTCAGGCCGGGCTTCCTTACCTAGGAAGCCCGGCCTGAAGTGTTTCTGCGCGCCTGAATGCCCCGCGGGGAGCAAGCGGGGAGCAGACGGGGAGCAGATCATGAAACCGCGCTCCCCCACGGGGGTCCCTACCGGTGCGCTCTCAGCAGTCCATCGAGGACTCGCACGGGTGATCTGGGACACATCGCGCGCCGCGCCTCCAGCGAAGCTTCCCAGAGCTCGGTCAGCCCCTCCATCAGCTCCTGGCGCATGCCCGAGGTGACATGCGAGTAGCGAGACTGCACGGAGCCGTCCATGTGCCCCATACGCTCGTCCATGAGCTTCGGTGGAGTCCTGAGTTCCTCCATGATCGTCCGGTGGGTGTGGCGAAGGCCGTGACGCGTGAGCCCCTTCGCAATCGGCACCCAGCACGCCTCAGCCCGTTGAGAGGCGTTCCGCCCTCGCGCCGGCACACCCGGCCAGGGCTCAGCCAGCAGCGGGACCGGACGAGCCTCTTGCGGGGCTTTCTTCGGATACCAGCCCGTCGCAGCCGGATGGAAGATCCAGGTGGCGAACCCGGACCGTCGCCAGTGAGCAGCAGTCTCCCCGTACTGGACACCACGGGCATATCCCAGCTCCGCGATAGCCAGCTCCACCTTGACCCGGGTTTCCTCCTTCACAGCTTCAGGCCGGTTCAGAACGTTGGAGACCGTCCCAGTGGACACCTCAGCACGACGGGCGACGTCGACCAGCTTCACTCCCTGCCGACGGGGCGCACCGTTGGCCAGGCCATGGGCACGGTAGACATATTTCCGTCCGTGGCACGGGCACGGCTGGGGATTCGTCCGTGCGATGTGACTTGATACCAGGGCCGACAGCCAGCCCGGCTCGTCGATCGTCCGATACGAGTCATCCTTGGGCGGACACCGAACCAGCTCACCGGTGTCCAGCTCATACAGCTGCCACTCCACTCTCACGGCGTCGCGGCGGCAGAACTCGGTTTCCAATCCGACAGTTTCACCCCACCGAATACCGGTGTAGCCCTTCTGAACCGTGGCCACGAACTCGTCATCGCGACCAGTCAGAAGCGCCGCCCGCTCGGCAAGAAGCAGGATGCCCAACGCATCAGTCACCGCCTTCTCCGGCCCGCGGTTGCGCGAGCGTCCGGCACGCTTGCCCCGACCACGGCGTCTGGCTCCAGAGGCAGCCGCCGCACCTGGTGCTCTTCCGGCCCGGACAAGGACCGGTCCGCAGCGGTCAGGTCATTGCCAATACCGCGTAGACACCTCGTGCGGCTCGATCCGGACCTCCAGCAGGTTGGTCAACCGACGGGGGCAGCCGATACCGCCGGTGCCGAGAAGTCAGCCTTGGCCAGTTGTTTCTCAGTGCGACTGATGTCCTCCTGCGAGACAGCGAAGCAGGCCCGGACGTATGTGTAGGACGGTTGGTTGTGGTGGAATGCCTCGCCGGGGATGGTGGCGATGCCGGCTGTGGTGAGGATTGCCTCGGCGGCTTCGAAGCCATCCCGGACTCCAAGGGATGAGCAGTCGACCAGGAGGTAGTAGGCACCTTCGGGGTGGTTGGTCTCGAAGCCCGCTGACCTGAAGGCGGCTGACACCCGGTCGCGCTGGGCGCGGTACTGATCGCGCATCTGCGTGTAGAAGGAGTCCGGCAGTTCCAAGGCGTGGACGGCCAATTGCTGCAGTGGTGTGGGCGCGCAGACAGACAGAATGTCGGCGGCTGTACGTACCGGCTGGATCAGGTGCCCCGGCCCTGCGGCATATCCGAGCCGCCAGCCGGGGACGCTGTAGGTCTTGGACAGGCCGGAGATGGTGACAGTCCGGTGTCCGAGGGAGTCGAAGGCAGCCGGGGAGAGATGCGCACCCGGGGTGTAGTAGATGTACTCGTAGATTTCGTCGGTGATGACAAGCAGGTCACGTTTCTCCGCGAACTCCGCCACCGCGGTGATCTCTTCAGCGGTGAGACGTCGGCCAGACGGGTTGTTCGGGGTGCACAGCACGATGGCGCGGGTTCGCTCGGAGACCGAGGCATTCAGGGCCTGTGCGTCCAGCCGGAATTCGGGAGCCGTGAGGGCGATCGGCTCCGGTACCACGCCGTAGAGTTCGGCTGCGGCGCGGTGGTAGCCGTAGAACGGCTCGGGGAGCAGGATCCCGTCACCGGGGTTCAGATAGGCGAGCAGGACCGCGTTGTACGCGCCGGACGCGCCGATGGTGGCGACGATGCCGTCCTTCGGGTCGACGTCGATGCCGTTGTACGCGGCAAGCTTGCGGGCTACGGCTTGGCGCAGGGCAGGGTCGCCCTGGGCGAGGCTGTAGGAGTGGTCCGCCGCTTTGAAGTCGGCGGAGCCGGCATCGAGGAGCGAGGCGGGCGGGGGCGTGCGGGAAAGGCCCTGTCCGAGGTTGACGCCGCCTACGGCGACGCAGCGCTCGGTCATGGCGCGGATGGTGGATTGCTGTTTCCCGTTGAGTCGGTGGGCGTGTGCGATCACTTGTCGTTCTCCATGTTCGCTCCCCGCGGCTTGTGTGGTTCGTGGTCCGGTCGGGTCAGGCAGCCGTCCAGCCACCGTCGACTTCGAGCAGAGCACCGTGTACGTAGTCGGCGGCCGAGGACGCGAGGAACACGACTGCCCCGATGAGTTCCTCGGGACGGCCGAACCGTCCGGCAGGCACCCGGCTTAGCAAGGCCCGGCTGCGGGCGGGGTCGTCGCGCAGGCCCTGAGTCAGGTCGGTGGAGAAGTAGCCGGCCGCGATCGCGTTGACATTCACGCCCCGCCCGGCCCATTCAGCGGCCAGCGCCCGGGTCACCTGGACGAGTGCTCCCTTGCTCGCTGCGTACGCGACGACGTTACGGCCCCCGCTGTAGGCGAGAACGGAAGCGATGTTGACGATGCGTCCGTGCCCTTGGGCAAGCATGAGGGATCCTGCTTCCTGAGCAAGGAAGAAGGTTCCGCTGACATTGGTGTCAATTACTGTGCGCCATGCGTCGGCGGGGTACTTCTCGGCGGGGTGCCGTTCGATGACACCGGCGTTGTTCACCAGGATGTCGAGGCTGCCATGGTGCTCCGCTGCTTGAGCGAGGGTGCGCTTGGCCTGCTCGGGGCGGGTCACATCGAGCTCGACAGCTGAGGCGCGTGACCCGTTTGCCGCGAGTTCCGCGGCGACCTCGTCGGCTGTTTCCTTGCTGCGGCCAGCGACCACCACATGGGCCCCGGCGCGGGCCAGGCCGTTGGCGATAGCCCGGCCCAGCCCGCGGGTGGCTCCGGTCACCAGAGCCACCTTCCCTGTGAGGTCGAACAGGTGCAGCGGATTTTCATCACTCATGTCCGCTGTTCTTTCGCAATCGCTACGCGTCGGCTAGTTCCGATTCGATGGTGGTGCTGTGATACCAGGGATTGCCCGCCGATTCCGAAATCAGGTCCCGGGAATTCGTCTCGTGGTACCGGCCGAGTGCGAGCGCCGCGTTCTGGACGATATTCAAGGCATTGAAGTACTTACGCAGGAAGTCCCCTCCGCCGAGCTCGACCCGGGAGATCCGCACATTGCGGTTCTCGAACCGCTCTTCGGTGAGTATCCGAACCAGGTTCTCACCTTTGGCGAGCGTGTAGTCATCGTCGTCCGGATCGGCGAACCAGATGACGCTGTGCTTACGGACGGGGTCCGAGAGGGTGGCGACCTCGCTGTGGCAGAACTCATGGAAGTAGTTGCGGGCGGTCGGCACCATCGCCATTTCATTGAAGTGCATCTTGGCGAGCTTGAGCAGGCTCTCGTGCCACTTCGGCGATGCGATCATGATGATGTTCGCGTCGCGGCTGTCATGAGCGATCTGTTCCACGAGCTCGCGCCGCGCGTTGTCGTAGTCCGTCTCCAGCTCGGCCGAGAGCTCGGCGAGCCGCGTGTGGTGGTTGTCGGCGAGCAGGCCCAGCTCGTGGAACATGTCCATGAGGATGGCGAAGTACTGCGACACGTGGAAGAGCGGGTACTCGCGGTCGGGCTCGCGCAGCCGCCAGTACGCGATCGAAACCCCGTCCGCCCGGCCGAGCTCGGCGAGCTTGCCGCCGGACGTCAGAAGCAGGACCCGGTCCTGCTTGGACTTGAGCCCCTCGTAGGCGCGGACCGGTTCCTTGGAATGACCGCTGTAGGAGCTGATGATGTACAGCGTTCCATCGTCGTCGAGGACGGACGAAGGAGCGAGAAACCGGAAGTCGTAGTCGTTGAGGACATGAACTTCGATCGGGGAACCGATTTCCATGAAATAGCCGCGGACAATGTCGGAGACGATGGCGGAGCAGCCCATGCCAGTGAAGACGATGCGTTTGAAGTCTCCATTGGCGAATCGGGAACGAAGCTCTGGAGTGATGGCCTCCAGGGAGTATTCGTCCGGCTTCGTCAGGCCGGCACGGTATTCCTTCTCGATGAACTCTTCGTAGCGGTCGAGGCGAGACTTCACGTCAGTCAACTCTCTTTCGCGTGGCCAAGTGTTCACATGCCATCAGAGTCGGGCGGGCCGACTGAATTGAAGGTACACAGATCGACTGGAGAAGAGGCAACTATTAAATCCTTATTGCGTCAGGCATTTGGCTTGATCAGGTGGTGCGCTGCCGAGAACCGGCCGACACGCCCCCGGCCTACGGGCCGCCGTGGACGCCACACAACCCAGGTAAATCGGGGCGATGGTGACCCACGGAAGTCAGGATGTGATCTGCGCGACCCGTGGAGATCGGCCACAGGCGACGCCGTCCACTCAGCTGCATGCCCAGGCGGTTGACCACATCCGAACTGCGCGACTCCCTGAACTCCCGTACACCGGTGGCATCATGGATCGTTATGACCACTCAGCTCCTGGGCTTCATAGCCGCATCGCTCGCCATCATCGTGGTCCCCGGGCCTGATCTCGTCCTGCTGCTACGCAACGCCGCTTCGGCTGGTCGCCGCGGAGCAGGAGCCACTGCCGCTGGCATCATGCTCGGCAATGCCGTCTTGGCGGCTGCCGCGGTGGCAGGCCTGACCGCCCTCCTCACCAGCTCCCAGACGCTCTACACGACGATCCGAACCGCCGGCGCTGTCTACCTCGCCTATCTCGGCGTACGCGCCCTCATCGATTTCTTCCGGCATCGGAAGCAGGACAGCGGCAAACCGGCCGCCTCGGATCAGCCGGTACCCACAAGCCGCCAGGGCCGCTCCGCCGCCCAAGCCTTCCGGCAGGGCCTGGTGAGCAACCTGCTCAACCCCAAGGTCGCGGCCTTCTACCTCTCGCTCTTCCCGCAGTTCACGCTGCCCGGCATGCCCACACTCACCCAGCACATCGTCCTTGCCGGCCTCTTCTGGGGACTCGCGCTGCTCTGGTACATCCTGATCGTCACCGTCCTCGGCCGCATCCAGACCCTGCTGCGCCGCCACCGCGTTCAGCGCGGCATCACTGGCGTCTCCGGGGCGGTCCTAGTCGGTCTCGGCGCAGTCCTGGCCATACGCGACTGACGCCCGAAGAACGCTCGAAGGAACTCGCCCGGGTGCGCCGGCAAGCTGCCGCCGACGGGCTGACCGGCACACCCGTGGACGCAGTTGATCTCCGAACTGGCCGTGCCGACCCTGCACCTTCGAGAGAGAGGCGGAGTCCTCCGCCATCTGTCCCAGGCGTTCTGTATCTACGTGAAGGGCAGTACCCCTTCACAAAACACGGTGTCGACAACCTATGCGAGGGTCTCCGCATCGACCCGGGAGAAGACGAGATCGCTTTCGGCGACGATGGGCCCTCGCCAGCGAACAGGAGCTGAGGAGCTACCCCGCAGCGCTGCCGGGTAGCTCTCAGGGGCGTAGTCGTTGGCGAGCCGGTAGACGTAGAATCCGTGGTCCCGCATGGTGTTCAGCAGCTCTTCCACGCAATCCCCCAGCTTCGCCATGCGGTCCGGCGTCACCTCAACAGTGATCTCCACGTCACGGCGGAGCTCGCCGAGCAAGGGGGCCATGCCCCGAACGACGCTGCCTTCGGCGCCCTCGACATCTATCTTGATCACCCTGGCGTTGGCGATCTCCGCGGCCGTAAGAACCTCCGCCAGCGGGCGAGCCTCAACCTCGAAGGCGGAAGCGGCCGGTCCGTCGTACGGGACGATGCTGTTCGCCCCCAAGTTGTGGTCGCTGGCGAGCACGAACTCCAGCAGCTCCCGCTTATCCGACACAGCGGTGTTGACCGCGCGGACGTTGTGACGCCCGTTGAGCCGAACGTTCCGTAGAAGGCTCTGGTGAAAGGCGGTGGACGCCTCGATCGCCACCGCATGGCCTTCGCTGCCGACGAGACGAGAAGCGAGCAAGCTGAAGTACCCGATGTTCGCCCCGACATCCACGAACGTGTCCCCGAGCCGCAGTCGGCGCTGAAGCCAGCCCGTCATGTTCGGCTCCCACATCCCGAACAGGTACAGGTACCGCTGGATCAGATCGCGGGTGTCGACAGCGAACCGATCTCCGGTGCGGGCGCGGACGACGCGTCGGCGAGGCTGATCGCGTAATCGGCGATTCAGATATCCCGCAGCCAGCGCCGCTTTCCCGAACGAACCGGGGCCGTGGCGTAGGTACCAGTGGCCAAGAGAGGCCAGAGCCTCCGCAGCGTGGTCGCCCATCCGATCGCCTCTCGCCGGGTCCCGCTCGGACCCTACGCCGAGGACCTGGACGCGCCCAGGGGGCCACTTGGACTACGGCGTCGGCTCAGACAGCGGCAACAGATGTCCGGTGCTGGTCGAAGGGGAGATCAAGCATCCGAATCGCGTTCCCGCGGAGGATCTTGTACGTCACTTCGTCAGAGAGGCCGGCGGCGTGCTCGGCTGCGACCTCTGCTGTGTGCGGCCAGGTCGAGTCGACATGCGGATAGTCGGTCTCGAAGGTGGCGTTGTCGACCCCCACGGTCTCGATCGAAGCGACGCCATGTTTGTCGCGGAAGAAGCAACAGAAGATCTGCCGGTAGTAGTACATCGATGGCGGTTCCGGGATCAGTTCCCTGACTCCGATCCCCGTGCGGTGGCTTCTCCATACGTTGTCGGCGCGTTCCAGCGTGTACGGGATCCATCCCATCTGACCTTCGCTGTACGCGAGTTTGAGGCGGGGGAACTTCACCAGCATGCCGGAGAAGAGGAAGTCGGTCATCGACGCCATCGCGTTGTTGAAGCTCAGCGTTGCCTGGACGGCGGGAGGAGCGTCCGGCGAGGCCGCCGGCATTTGCGACGACGACCCGATGTGCATGTTGACCACCGTGCCGCTCTCCTCGCAGGCCGCGAAGAACGGATCCCAGAAGCCGGAGTGGATCGACGGCAGCCCCAGATGCGTCGGGATCTCGCTGAAGGTCACCGCGCGCACGCCGCGAGCGGCATTCCGACGGATCTCGGCGACCGCCAGGCCCACGTCCCACAACGGGATCAGGCATAGCGGGATCAGCCGTCCGCCGCTGTCACCACACCACTCCTCGACCATCCAGTCGTTGTAGGCCCGGACGCACGCGAGCGCGAGCTCCTTGTCCTGCGCCTCGGCGAAGGTCTGCCCGCAGAACCGCGGGAAGGTCGGGAAGCAGAGCGACGCCTCCACATGGTTGATGTCCATGTCCTCCAGCCGGGCCTTCGGGTCCCAGCAGCCGCGCCGCATCTGCTCACGGGTGATGCCGTCCAGAGTCATCTCGTCACGCGAAAAGCCGACGGCTGCGATCACGCGCTTGTAGGGGAAGATCTGCCCCTCGTACTCCCACCAGTCGGTCAGCTGCCCGTCCGGATCCGTCGTGAAACGGTACTTGCCACCGACGTACTGGAGATCACCGATGCCGGCAGTGAAGGGGTGCGGGCCCTGCTCGCGATACTTGCTCGGGAGCCACGTCTCGAAGAGGTGCGCGGGTTCGATCACGTGATCGTCCACGCTGATGACCTTTGGAAGATCCCTATCGCTGCGATCGTTGGCACCCACGGCGCTCTCCTTGGGCTCCACCGAGACACGTCCACCTGACAGCCCGTCAGATATAAGCTAAGGCGCGACCCGCGAGGCGGCAAGGCATGCCGATGCTGGCCACTCTCGTTCAAGCCGCCGACCTCGGCGGCACCATCGACGACTTCCACGACGCCGCTCGGCTGCTGGTGCCGGCTTATGACGAACCCGAGGAAGAGGGAAGGCCAGAAGAGGAGGCCAACGAAGGCCAGGCCTGAGCGGCAGTACCAAGGGTCCGCTGTCGACCCGGCCCAAGGCAGGGCAGAAGAAACAGCTCGACCAATTATGCGCCCCACCTCCTGGCATGCCGCGAGAAGCGGGCCCCCGTAGCCGTTGCAGGACCGGACACGGCGCAGGCGACCGAGAGGGCGTCTGAGGCGCCCTACGAACAAAAGCTCGCCACCCCATGACAACTGCTTTGGAAATGCGGGACACTGACCAGCTATCAGGATTTTAAGCTCATTCACTCCCAGGCCGCCTTCGAACCTAGGATTTCGAAATACTGAACAGGCCCGATACCCTCCCGCAGTGATCATCGACAGCACCGCCAACGTCGTCCCCCCCAAAGTTCCGCAGCAGAGAGCTCCGGAAGGCGATGGGGGCTTTTATCGGCCAGGACGGCCCCGACGACCTGCTAGCCGCGTACCTCTGGGTGCAGGAAGGGGTGATTGCCAGCATCGTTCGCGACGCTGTAACTGATCACAAGAAGGATCTACAGAAAGAGCTAAACAGAACGGCTGGCCTGCTAGCAAAACCCGAGGAAGGAAAATGGGCGTACACCTATGACGAATATGCCGAGATCCTGAACACAAAGAGTGCGCGCTTGACAGACGAGCTACACTCCGTCGATCGGGATGCCCATGCCACCGAAATTAATTTCGCCCGACTCCGGAACACATTCGGCGAGTCGCCGGTCGGGCTTTACGAAAAAGGAAGCGACTACCAGTCACCCAACGAAGGGAACATGCGCATATGGGACAACGGCCTAGTCGGTCGCAAGAAGACGCTGGCCAACATTCAATCCGCAACCAAAGCCAGCCTAGAAGACTTGACCAGACTGAACGATCAGCGAAAGCAGTACGTAGAAAACGAAAGAAGTTACACCCTGGACACAATAAATAATTTCGACCACAAGAACTTCGAGATTCTAGCAGCCTGGCTGCTTCGGCGAGATGGCCTGACTGTAGCTCGCGGACGTGGAGGGGCTGGGGATCTAGGCGCGGACGTTATTGCCCATACCCCCAACGGAAGAAAAGTTGTCGTGCAATGCAAGCATTCAAGGGGACGCAGAAAGATAGGCTCTGAGCCACTCCAACGGCTAAACGGCACTGCACGGCCCGTCCACGGCGCCAACATTGTAATCATGATGGCCAGTGGAGATTTCTCCCAACCCGCTCGCGAATTTGCCGCCAATCAACATATCCACCTTGTGGATGATAAACGTTTGCGCGCATGGGCCACCTGGGGTGACTCAATCTACGATGTGCTCAAAATTTCGTGATTTCGGCTTGGATGCACTAATATTGATGACGCCGATTCCGATATGAGTAGTTGAGGACTTACACCTCCCACTCGGCCAGTCAGCCTCCGACGTCGGCACCTGAGAACGCCAGCGATCAGACGGCAGGCTGACAGCGCCACAACACACCTCGGGCCTCACAGCGCGGGGGCGACCACAGGCGGATGGGCGAACTGCAGGCCGGGGAGCGAACAGGGAGGTAACTTGCCTTGCTCCCCTTCCTGCACCCCGTCAGACCAACCCACACCAACGCCCTGACCTGCGAAGAATCCGGACGAGCCAGGTCAGCAGCTCCCCCGCTCCTTATTCGGGACGAAGAGGTCGTGGGTTCAAATCCCGCCACCCCGACAGCTGAAGTAGCAGGTCAAGAGCCTGATCCGGAATCCGGATCAGGCTCTTCTTGCGTCTCCGGTGATCGTTTGGGAGAAATCTGGGAGAGGATCTTGATCGGCTTTTCCCGGGCGGGCGGCTAAGCGGGTGCCGTGAAGCGCGGCATCGGGCCCCTCAAATCCTGTGCGCCCGCGAAGCAGGGCCGGAGCACCGGGTGAGGCGGGTCACCGCATCGCCGCCGCCCCGCATGATCTGACAGACCGCCAGACATGGGATCCGATGGTGGACGGCGGAGACGGAACATGGCTCGCTACAGGATGGGCGAGCGGTACTCGCCGCGTCCGTCGTGCTCGGGATGACTGGCGGCGTGAGCGGCGCCGGCGCGTACCGCTACCTCGCCCGCCCTCGACCCACCACAAGTCCACCCGGAAACCGAATGAGGCCAGGGCGCCGCTCGACGCCGATCCGTCACACACCACATCAAGTACACGAATCTCTGAATTCAAGAATCCATGTACTCTCGATGGGTGCTGACTCTCGCTCCCGAGGTCGAGGTGCTCGCGCGCTTCGGCCGCGCCCTCGCCGATCCCATCCGCTGCCAGCTGCTGCTCGCGCTGCGCGAGGCCCCGGCCCACCCGGCCGACCTCGCCGAACGGATCGGCATCTCGCGCACCCGGCTCTCCAACCACCTGGCCTGCCTGCGCGACTGCGGCCTGGTCGTCGCCGTCCCGGTCGGCCGCCGCACCCGCTACGAACTCGCCGACGAGCGCCTCGGCCACGCCCTCGACGACCTGCGCACCGCCGTGATCGCGGTCGAGGCCGACCGCGCCTGCCCCGACGTGGAAGCCAAGGGGTGCTGCTGAATGACCTCCATATCCTTGGGCCCCGCCCCGGCCCGCCGCGAGGTGCTGGCCCGCCGGATACGCCTGCTGGTCGCCGCGACCATCACCTATAACGTCATCGAGGCGGTCGTCGCGATCACCGCCGGCACCCTCGCCTCCTCCACCGCGCTGATCGGCTTCGGCCTCGACTCCGTCGTCGAGGTCTCCTCCGCGGCAGCCGTCGCCTGGCAGTTCTCCGCCCGCGAGCACGCCGTACGGGAGGGCCGCGAGACGACCACGCTGCGGATCATTGCCTTCTCCTTCTTCGCGCTCGCCACGTACGTCACCGTGGATGCCGTCCGCGCCCTGACCGGGACCGGCGAGGCCGAGCACTCGCTGCCCGGGATCGTCCTGGCCGCGCTGTCCCTGCTGGTGATGCCGTTCCTGTCCGCCGCCCAGCGCACGGCCGGACGCGAGATCGGCTCCGCCTCCGCCGTCGCCGACTCCAAGCAGACGCTGCTGTGCACCTACCTGTCCGCGGTGGTGCTGGTGGGGCTGCTGGCCAACAGCCTGTTCGGCTGGTCCTGGGCCGACCCGATCGCCGCCCTGGTCCTTGCCGCCATCGCCGTCAAGGAAGGCCGCGACGCCTGGCAGGGCAAGGGCTGCTGCGCGACACCGGCCGCCACCACCATGCCCGCCCAGGCGCAGACCGGCGATGCGTGCGGGTGCCGCCCCGGCTGCGCCTGCTGCTGAACCGACCGCCGTGTGCCGCCTCGGACGGAGTGGTCGCCTCCCCGCGCGCCGCGCGGCATGCTGACCGCACGAGCCGACGGTGAGCAGGGGGCGGCCATGGCCCAGCACGAGGCACAGGACGCGCGGAACCGGGAGATCTCGGAACGCGACGCACCCCGCTACAACGGCTGGGTGCGCTACTTCGACCGCTACATGGTGCGTGACGGCCGCCGCTGGATCTGCTCCCAGGCCGACGGACGGGTCCTGGAGGTCGCGGTCGGCACCGGATTGAACCTCCCCTTCTACGCCAAGGGCGCCGACCTGACCGGCGTGGATCTGTCGCCAGACATGCTGGACCGCGCCCGCCGACGGGCCGACGAGCTGGGAGCGGATGTCACCCTCACCGAGGCGTCCGCCACCGAACTGCCCTTCCCCGAGGCCTCGTTCGACACGGTGGTCTGTGTCCTGGCCTTGTGCTGCATCCCTGACGACAAGGCGGCCCAGGCCGAGATGCACCGCGTCCTCAAACCCGGCGGCACCCTGCTGCTCCTGGACCACATCGTCAGCAGCGTCCTGCCCGTCCGTCTCGTCCAGCGCCTGCTCGACCCCGTGCTCGTCAAGGTCGCCGGCGACCACCAGCTCCACCGCCCGCTGCACCTCGTCCGCGAGGCAGGGTTCGACGTCGACCGCCGCGACCGCTACCGGCTCGGCATGATCGAGCGCCTCCGTGCAACCAAGGACGGCGCGCCCGCCGCCTGAGCCCGTTCTCGTCCCGTGGCAGGATCGGCCCAGGCAGTCCGGCGGGCAGCACCCGGGCGTCCATCCACGGGAGAGGCCATGCAGCACGACGACGGCGATCTCGGTCAGGCACAGCACGATCACTGGCAGCGCACCTACACCGCCCACCCGGGCATGTACGGCGAGCAGCCCTCCGCCCCGGCCGTCCACGCCGCCGCCGTCTTCCACACCGCCAAGGCCACAGACGTGCTGGAACTGGGCGCCGGACACGGCCGCGACGCCCTCTTCTTCGCCCGCGAAGGCTTCACCGTCCGGGCCACCGACTTCAGCCCCACCGGCCTGGCCCAGCTTGAGGATGCCGCCCGCACCCAGGGCGTTGCCGAACATGTCTCCACCACGGTCCACGACGTCCGCGAGCCACTGCCGCTGCCCGACGACTCGGTCGACGCCGTGTTCGCGCACATGCTGCTGTGCATGGCCCTGTCCACCCAGGAGATCCACGCCCTGGTCGACGAGGTCCGCCGCCTACTGCGGCCCGGCGGGACATTCGTCTACACCGTCCGCCACACCGGCGACGCCCACTACAACGCGGGCATCGCCCACGGCGACGACATCTTCGAGCACGGCGGCTTCGCCGTGCACTTCTTCCCCCGCCACCTCGTCGACTCCCTCGCCGACGGCTGGACGCTGGACGAAGTGCACGCCTTCGAAGAAGGCGACCTCCCCCGCCACCTGTGGCGCGTCACCCAACGCCTCGCGCGGTAATCGAGGCCAGCCGCACGGTCCGTTCCTGGAGCAGTTCGTCCAGAAGACGAACCGGGAGGGCTGGCGGCGACGGGGGCGGGGAAACCCGAGGCGCGTTGGGGGTTCGAAGTTCCGGTGTGAACTGGCGGCCTTCCGGCTGGTGTACGAGTGGTCGGTACGCAAGGGTTACATCGCCCCCAGCCCAGTGGAGCTTCGTGAGGTGCGGCTGCTGAGTGAGCACGTGGCGATGGTTCCGGAGCTGATACCGAAGGAGGTCCGAGCCTCGAATGTGAAGTGGCTGACACCTCGGGCGTTTTGGCTGTGGCGGGACGTGGGGCTTCGGGGCTGCGGCGCTGATGGGCGGACCGACCGCGGACGCTGCGAATCTCGATGTCGACGTCGCCCCGCTACGCAAGCAGGACCTGACCGCCGCCGCCGGCCTCGGCCGGGCCGCCTGAGCCGGGCGCGGTCGGGCCGGCGGGGGCAGCATCTGCGGCACCCATACACGTCCTGTCCTGCCCGGGCACTTTGCGCCTCGGCAGGCTGAGGGCTGCTGCCGGGGGCCGGGGGGCTTTTCGATGGCCGAACGGCCTCTTCTCGAACGGTAGATCTCGCGCGCCAATGGGACGGAGAGCGGCCGTGCGGCACCTGTCGGCAGCCGCACGCCAGCGGCAGGCGTGGTGCGGGTCCTGGAGGGACGCGTTCGACGACCGTAGTGCGTCCTGCTGCCAGTAGCCCGAGGAGGTGGGTGCAGTGGCCCAGGATCATGTCGTGCGCGGCCCGACGGCACATGAGGGGGACGTCTCACGGCTCGCGGACCCGCTGGAATCACTGACGCTCCTGTTGCAGCATCTGCGCAGTTCCCCCAGGGGGCTTTCGGAGCGGGAGGCGGCGCGCAGGCTGCTGGTCTACGGGCAGAACGCGCTGGTCCGCCGTGGGGGGACCCGGTGGCCTGCCGAGCTGGCGCGCCAGTTCACGCACCCGCTGGCGCTTGTCCTCGCGGTGGCCGCGGTGCTGGCGTGGATCAGCGGGAGCCCGACTCTGGCGGTGGCGATCACGGCGGTGATCGTGCTGAACGCGGCCTTCGCGTTCTTCCAGGAGGTCCAGGCGGAGCGGGCCGTGGAGGCGCTCGCGGCCTTTCTTCCTTCCCACGCCCGGGTGGTGCGTAATGGGCGCCCGCAACAGGTGGCGGCCGTCCAGCTGGTCCCCGGGGACGTGATCCTCGTGGAGGAGGGCGACAGCATCTGCGCTGACGCCCGGCTGCTCGGCGGTGAGATCCAGGTCGACATCTCCACCCTCACCGGTGAATCCGAACCGGTCGCCCGCTCCGCCGACACCATGGACACGGGGGTTCCGCTCCTGCGGGCACGGGACGTCGTCTTCAGCGGGACGGTGTGCACCGGCGGTCAGGCACAGGCGGTGGTCACCGCGACCGGCATGCACACCGAGCTGGGCCGTATTGCCGCACTCACCGCTCGCGTGGTGAGGGAGGACAGCCCGCTGGAACACCAGGTCAAGCGGGTGGCGTGGCTGATCGCCGCGGTGGCCGTGGGGGTGGGGATCGGTTTCCTGCCGTTGGGGCTGGCGGCCGGGCTGGGCTGGAGCGCGGCGATCAGTTTCGCGATCGGCCTGCTGGTGGCCAACGTGCCCGAGGGGCTGCTGCCCACCATCACCCTGGCCCTGGCCGTCGGTGTGCGGGACCTGGCCCGACAGGGGGCCGTGGTCAAACGGCTCAGCGCCGTCGAGACGCTCGGATCGACCACCGTGATCTGCACCGACAAGACCGGAACACTCACCGAGAACCACATGCGCGTCACCTCGCTGTGGACCTGCGACGGCCCCGCCGACCCACACGTGGCGACACCGCGGACCGACCTCGTGGTGCAGGCTGCCGCCCTCTGCACCAACGCCGAACCAGCCCCGGACGACTCCGAGCAGGCGAAGGGCGATCCCACCGAGATCGCCCTGCTGGAACTGGCCGCCGCCCGCGGCCACCCCGTCGACCCGGCCCGGCGGGCGGCCCGGCGCCGGCACCTGTTCCCCTTCGACTCACGGCTCAAGCTCATGACCACCCTCGACGAGGAGGACGGCAGCACCACTGCCCTGACGGCACACACCAAGGGCGCCCCCGAAGAGGTTCTCCCCCACTGCACGCACCTCCAACACCCCACCGGATCTGGCTTGTTGACGGCGGAAGAGCGGGCCGCCGTGACCGCCGCCATGAACTCCTACGCCGCAGCAGGGCTACGCGTCCTGGCCATCGCCGCCCGTACCCTGCCCGCCGGGTCGCCCGTGCCCGCCGACCGCGACAGTGCGGAGCGGGATCTGTGCCTGCTCGGCCTGATCGCCATGAACGACCCGCCCCGACTCCAGGTGGCCGCCGCGATCGCCCGCGCCCACCAGGCCGGGATCCGCGTCCACGTCGTCACCGGCGACTACGGCGGCACCGCGGCGGCCATCGCCCGCCGCGTCGGCATCGGCGGCGACCACCCCCGCATCCTCACCGGCGCCGAACTGGACCGGCTCGCCGAAGCCGACCTGGACCAACTCCTCGCCACAGAAGGCGAAGTGGTCTTCGCCCGCAGCACACCGGAAGCCAAACTCCGCATCGCCGACGCCCTGCGCGCCGAAGGACAGGTCGTCGCCATGACCGGCGACGGTGTCAACGACGCTCCCGCACTGCGCCGGGCCGACATCGGCATCGCCATGGGCCGTTCCGGCACCGACGTCGCCCGCGAAGCCGCCACCATGGTCCTCACCGACGACGACTTCACCACCATCGTCAGCGCCATCGAGGCCGGCCGCCGCATCTACGACAACGTCCGCAAATTCATCCTCTACATCTTCGCCCACGCCATCCCCGAAATCGTCCCCTTCCTGGTCTTCGCACTCTCCGGCGGAGCCGTCCCGCTCCCGCTGACCGTCATGCAGATCCTCGCCATCGACCTGGGTACCGATACGCTGCCCGCCCTCGCCCTGAGCCGGGAGCCCGCCGAGCCCGGCGCCATGCGACGCCCCCCGCGCCCGCGCGCCCAGAACGTCATCACCCGCGCCATGCTCACCCGCGCCTGGGCATTCCTCGGCATGATCTCCGCACTCCTGGTCATGACCGCCTTCACCACCGTCCTGCTGCGCGCCGGCTGGCGCCCCGGTGACCCGGTCGGCCTGGGCAGCCCCCTGCACCACACCTACCGGCAGGCCACCACCGTCACCTGGGCCGGCATCGTCGCCTGCCAGCTCGGCACCGCCGTCGCGGTGCGCACCGAGCACGCCTCCCTGCGCACCGTGGGACTGTTCACCAACAAACCGCTGCTGGCCGCCCTCGGCGTCGCCCTGGCCTTCGCCGCGGCCGCCGTCTACCTCCCCGCCGCGCACACCCTACTGGGAACCGAAGCCCTCACCCCGGGTCAATGGGCCCTCATTGCACCGTTCCCCCTCGTCGTCTGGGGAGCCGACGAACTGCGCCGCTGGTACCGACGCCGCCCCTGACCCCGGTCTGCCCAGGGCACCTGTGACACCGACCGGCGGCCTCCCGCGCAAGGGGTACCGAGATCACTCGACGGCGTCGTGTCGTGATTGTCTGGAGCCGACATACCCAATGCGGTGCATGCGGCGTAGGGTCACTGACAGGTCCCGGACCCCGGCCAGTCGCTCACCGGTGAAGGCCTCAGGACGTCAACCCTGCCCCGGTCACGGCTTGTTCCGTTCGCCCTCACAAACGCAGGGAACCCCGATGGGACGCACCATCCGTCTGACAGAACTGCATCGCACCCAGCAACGGAACCAGGGCACCTCCTCATGTGCGCAGAGCGCGGGGGTACACATTTCCCTGTGCCTGGAACTGCCCCGCGTCACGGACAGCAACATGGCGATGGGCCAGGTGGCCCGTGCGGCCCTCGCCGCGATCGGAGCCCCGGCCTGGATGCTGCACGACCTCGCCGAGACCGCCCGTGTCGGCGCCCAGTACCTGGTGAACCACAGTGCGGCTCCCTTCTACCAGCTGGTGCTGAGCACGGACGCGGACGGCGTCACGATCGCCGTCACGGACTACGCGCCACCCACCCTCGCCGCTCAGCCGGCCTGGCAGATGGTGCCGCGACGCAACGGAAGCAATCCCGGCAGAGCCGAAGCACCAGCCGAGGGGAGCATGCAGCTCCACCACACCCCGGACGGCCATGTGCAGCTCAAAGCCCGCAGCCTCTGGGGGGAGTCAGATCCTCCGGCCTGACGCGCTGCCGCACACAGGCAGCCAGACGGCGAACCCATGAGGGGGCCGGCCATCAACAGGCGAATCGTGTGCTGATCGGCCGGCCCCGGGCCTTCCGGGACACGGCCAGTGGGCCGTACAGGATCAGTCCCGCCGCGCTGAACTCCGCTGCGGTCCGGTGCCAACGGCCCTGCACCGCCCCCGTACCCGGATGCAGGAGGGCTCTGCCCGCTCACGACGGGGGACGCGGACGGGCAGAGCGGATCAAGGAACCCTGGAGCCGTCAGGCTGCTCGACGTTTACTGACCACCCGAGTTGCCGGCGAGCGGGCGGGTGCCGGCTGAGGGCCGTCAGGATGCGTACGGACCACGGGCCTTGGCGTATACGAAGAGCATCATCAACCGGCCATCACGGCTTGCGAGGTCGTGGCCCCACCCGCCGCACCCGGGGGACGCACGGGCTCAGACGCTCTGCGGAAGCAGCGGCTGAGGCCCGTTCTCGTGCACCTCGACGGCTTCGACCGGGACGGTGGCGGCGGCTGCCTCCCGTGAGAGGAACGCTCCGAGCTCTCCGATGGTGCTCATGAGGGGGGCCGGGAAGACAACGGTGGTGTTCTTGTCGACACCGATCTCCACCAGGCTCTGGAGGTTGCGCAGTTGCAGTGCCAGCGGATGGGCCATCATGGTGTCCGAGGCGTCGCCGAGTGCCGCGGCGGCAAGCGATTCGCCCTCGGCATTGATGATCTTCGCCCTCTTCTCCCGCTCGGCCTCGGCCTGCTTGGCCATCGCCCGCTTCATCGTCTCGGGCAGCTGGATGTCCTTCAGCTCGACCAGGGTGACCTCAACACCCCATTCGACGGTGGTGACATCGAGGATTTCGCGGATGTCGAGGTTGATGCGGTCCGTCTCGGACAGTGTCTCGTCGAGGGTGTGCTGGCCCACGACCTTGCGCAGGGTGGTCTGGGCGATCTGGTCGATCGCCGCGCGGACGTTCTCGATGGCGATGACGGACTTCACGGCGTCGACCACCTTGTAGTAGGCGACCGCCGACACATCGACGCTCACGTTGTCCCGGGTGATGATGCCCTGCGACTGGATCGGCATCGTAACGATGCGCAGTGACACTCGGCGCAGTACATCCACGAACGGGATGATGAAACGCAGCCCGGGGGATCGTGTGCCGACCAGCCTGCCAAACCGGAACAGCACCCCCATCTCGTACTGCGTCACGACCTTGATGGCCATGACCAAGGCCACGACAAGCAGAAGGCCGACGACGACCAGGAGGAAAATCAGAACTCCCATGGTGCTGCTCCTCAACGGATGAGTACCGCGTGACTCCCCCGCCGGGCTCCAGAGCCCCGAATGGCCCCTGGCCAGGACACTCGCATGGCCCGCCGGCGGGCATAGCGCGCAGAGTCTTCGGAGAACGCGGGCTTAGCCTCTCCCCTGAGCATTCCTCCATGTGACAGCACGCGGCAGGGGCCGACCGGCCCCGACCTGTAGCGGCTGTCGCTGAGGCTGAACCCTGGGCATACGAGTGTCGCGGGGAGCCCACCTCCCGCGTCCGGGTACCGGAGTCATGCGCTTCCGTGCCGGACGGGACCCCTAAGGGATGCGCGGCAAGGGGACGGTGGCATGTTGAGGCGTCCCCCGGAGTGTGGACACAGGGGCTTATGCCGCGATTGAGAGTTTAGCCGCTCGCAGATGCTGCTGTTCGAACTCCACCGGCGAGAGGTAGTTGAGGGGGCACCTCAGTTCATCTCCGGCCGCTACGAACGCGCGTCCGTGATCGTGACCAGCAACAAGCCCTTCGGCCGCTGGGGAGAGGTCTTCGGCGACGACACCGTCGCCGCCGTTATCTAACCGTCCTGTTGAGGGCTCCACGACGTCCATAACGATTCGGAGCGACCGGCCGGTAGTTGCTCGTGGACTCATTATCTTCCTGTGCTCGTGACGCCCATATCGTTTCGCGTTCAGCCGTTGATCATGCCCTCCGGCACGGATTCGACGACGCTTCTCTCCGATGGCGTTGTCGTCGATCCGGCGGACCGGTTCCTCGCGCATCTGACCGCGATTGATCGCTCCCCGAACACAGTCCGGGCCTACGCGCATGACCTGCGGGACTACTTCGAGTTCCTGGATCGCCACGGACTGCAGTGGGATACGGTCGTGCTGGAGGACCTGGGCCGGTTCGTCACCTGGCTGCGACTGCCGGCCGGGGCCCGTGACGGTCGGGTGGCGGCACTGCCGTGGGTCGAGGCGAATCTCGCTGCGGTCACGGTCAACCGGAAACTGTCGGCCCTGGCCTCGTTCTATGAGTTCCACCACCGGCACGGCGTCGGGCTCGGGGACTTGCTGACGCGGTGGCGCCCTGGTCGGCGGGGCGGTTCATGGCAGCCGTTCCTGGCGCATCTGGGTGCGCGACCCGAGCGGCACCGCGCGATCTCGCTGCGGGCCGAGCGCCGGCCGCCGCGCGAGCTGAGCCAGGCGGAGATGACGACGCTGATCGATGCCTGCGACCGGCTGCGGGACAAGTTCCTGCTGAGCCTGCTGAAGGACACTGGCCTGCGGATCGGCGAGGCCCTGGGCCTGCGACACGAAGACCTCGATACGCGGAGGCGGCTGGTCGCGGTGCGACCCCGCACGAACGTGAACGGGGCACGCGCGAAGACCTGGTCGCGGGAGGTCCCCGTCGATACCGGCCTGTTCCGCCTCTACAGCGACTATCTCCACGACGAGTACGGGCCGCTGGACTGCGACTACGTGTTCGTCAACCTCTGGCGGCCCCCGGTGGGGGCTCCGCTGGGCTACTCCAGCGTCGACCGGCTGGTGCGACGACTGCGGGACCGCACCGGCATCGCGTTCACACCGCACCTGTTCCGGCACAGCTATGCCACCGCGCTCCTACGGCGCAAGGTCCCCGCCGAGATCGTGCAGCACCTCCTCGGGCACGCAAGCATCACCACCACCGTCGATACGTACTCGCACCTGGGCATCGAGGACGCCCGCCGCGCTCTCGCAGAGGCCGGATTCCTGGACGACGCGGCCATGGGGGCACCGGCATGAGGCAACTGCAACCGGTCTCCTCCACCGATGACGACCGCGATCTCGGCGCCGGTCTGGAAGCCCGGCTCCGGCCCCAGTTCGCCCAGCCGGTGATCCTGGCCGACCCCGACGACCCAGTGACCGGCGGTCCCCGCTGCCTGGTCCCGGTCTGCGACCGCCTCGCAGTGATCTTCGGTAAGTGCTCGGCCCACCACCAGCGGTGGATCGACGACGGCCGCCCCGACGATGTCCCCACCTGGGCCGCGACGGCGCCGGCGAACCGACGCTGGCTGCAGCCGCCGCCCAAGTGCGCGATCGGCACCTGCCGTCGCAGCCGCCGCGAGCACGGTCTGTGTCACTCCCATGCCCACCGCTGGGATCGGGAGGGCCGCACCGATCTGCCGCAGTGGATCGCCGACGGCGGTGGCCGGCCGCTGCCGGCCGGGCCCGGCTGCCGGTTTCCCGAGTGCGCTCTGGAAGCGGAGGGCGAGGCGGGATTGTGCGTCCACCACCGCAACCGGTGGGTCCGTGCGGACCGGCCGCCTATGGAATTGTGGCTGCTGGGCTGCGCGACTTTTGGACGGGACCGGTTCGACCTGCGGGCCCTGCCGCAGCGGATGCGGATGGAGATCGCCTACGCGATCCAGTGCCGCGTCGATGAACGCCGCACCCTCACCCGCCCCCACTCCATCCGACGACTGCTGCGGGCGCTGCCCGCGACCGGCGCCACCTCGCTGCTGGACCGAAGCCCCGAAGAGTGGATGGCATACCTCGGCTTCTCCAACGAGCGCGGGCACATCGAGCGCCGCTTCCTGCTGGACGCCATCGGCTACCTCCGGGACATCGAGGAAGGCGTTGGCTGGGACGCGGAGTTTCCCCGCGACGTCTGGCTTCTGCGGCGCCTGGGTTTCCCCGGCCGCGATGCCCGGCTCCGGTTCACCGGCATCGAGCCGCTCTGGCTGCGGCAGTTGACCAAACGGTGGGCCCGCTGGCGGTTGTCCACCGGCATCGCCCTGGCCACCGTCGGCGCTGACGTCCGGGCGATCACGTCGTTCGCCCAGTCCTTCCCCTCATTGCGGAACGGGCCCGGGGCCCTGACCCGCGAGGTGATCGAGGTCTACCTCGCCCACCTGGTCGAGCGGTTTCCCAACCCGAAGAGCCGGACAGGCCAGCTCAGCAGCCTGGCCGGACTCCTTCGCGCGGCACGTCAGCATGGCTGGGAGCCACGCCTCTCGCCCCAGGTCGACCTGTTCCCGGAGGACTACCCCCGCTTGACCAGGGGCGCCCCGCGAGCACTGCCGGAGACGGTGATGGCCCAGCTCGAGCGCCCCGAGCACCTCGCCCGGTTCGCCGACCCCCGCGGCCGGCTGCTGGCCAGGATCTTGATGAACACCGGTCTTCGCGTCGGAGACGGCAGCAAGCTGCCGCTGGACTGTGTCGTCCGCGACGGCCAGGGGGCGCCCTACCTGCGCTACACCAACCACAAGATGCGCCGCGAGGCGTTCGTTCCCATCGACACCGATCTCGCCCAGACCATCACCGCCCAGCAGCAGACGGTGCTCGACGAGTTCGACGACCCCGCCTTCCTGCTGCCGCGGCCGAACCGCAACCCCGAGGGCAAGGTCGCCTTCAGCACCGCGACCTTTCGCGGACAGCTGCGGGAGTGGCTGCGGATCTGCGACGTCCGCGACGAGCACGGCCGCCCCGTCCACGTCACCCCGCACCAGTGGCGTCACACCTTCGGCACCCGGCTGATCAACAACGAGGTCCCGCAGGAAACGGTCCGGCGCCTCCTCGACCACGACTCGCACGCCATGACCGCCCACTACGCCCGGCTGTCGGACACCACCATCCGCGAGCAGTGGGAACGAGCCCGGAAAGTCAACATCGCCGGTGAACAACTCACCGCCGACAACGGCCCGTTGGCCGATGCGGTCTGGATGAAGAACAACCTCGCCAGGGCGAAGATGGCGCTGCCCAACGGCTACTGCGCGCTGCCACTGCAACAGAAGTGCGAGTTCGCCAACGCCTGCTTGACCTGCCCGGTCTTCGTCACCACGGCCGAGTTCCTGCCCCAGCACAGACACCAGCTCGAGCAGACCCAGGCCCTGATCGCCCGCGCCGACGCCGACGGCCACCAACGGCTGGCGGAGATGAACCGCACCGTCGAGCGGAACCTCCTCACCATCATCGACAGCCTGAGCGGCCCCGGCTGCTGCACCGGCGAAGCGTCCTGCTCCTGTTCACGAACGAGGGACCCGAATGCCAGCTGAACCCGTCCACCACCTTGTCGCACATGCGCGGCAGCGTCACCAGCAGACCCTGAATCGCGCCCGGCAGACTCTCGCCGAGATGGCCGACTCCGGCGAGCCGGTGACCGCGGCGCTGGTCGCCCGACGAGCCGGCGTCTCACGGTCCTGGATCTACAGCCAGCCCGAACTCCGCGACCGGATCCAGGAGCTACGAGCCCTTCGGGCCGACGCGGACACCGTCCGGAACACCGTCACCCGGGCCAGCGACGACTCACTACGACAACGGCTCGTGCTCGCGCACGAACGCATCACCCGACTACGCGAAGAGAACCAGCAACTCCGCGATGCCCTCGCACACGCCCACGGACAGCTCCGGGCGGCCCGACTCCGCACCGAGGAACCGTAGTCAAAGACACCTGTCCACGACACGAAACAGCAGGCCACAGACCTGATCCAGCAGCGGAAGTCGAGATAACCACCGCGATGATCGACCGCCTGGTCCACCACGCGGAGGTCATCAGCCTCCGCGGCGACAGCTTCCGCATGCGCGGACGCGACCTCGGACGCGTCCCGCCCGCCGAGGCCAACAACAACGAATAGCAAGATCGACTGACGCGTCGGGGGTCAATTTCCGACCGTCGACGGTGGGTCACGATTCACGCGTCGCCGACAGACACTCACGACGGCCACAACGAACACCCAAGGCGCCATACTCTCCGGCAGCACACGCAGACGTAGTGCGGCGAAGACGATGCCACTGCCGCCGAGCCGGTAGCGGTACGGGGTTCAACGCGACCAGCACCGAACAGCGATCGGTCATCGGTCATCGGTCATCGGCGAATCCCGGGCGACGAGTGCCGGGAACCCACCGGCCTCTGCACATGGACACTCGCGTCACGCCACATGAGAGCCCCGCCCGTCGTCGTCCGGCACGCGCGCGGCGCGTCCGCGGTATCCGGGCCGCAGCACGCGTCTGCTGGAGCGGGGCGCTACTGCACCCGGCCCTCGCTGTTCTCCGGTGCGTCCTCTTCGGGCAGATGCACGTCGTTGACGGAGATGTTCACTTCGACGACTTCGAGCCCCGCCCAGCAGCTCCCAGGCACGCTTGCTGGGACACGGCGCAAGGGCCATCACCATGCCGCGCGCCTGGTCGATCACCGCTCGGCTCGACAGCGCCCTGGTCAACTGCTCTTTCTTCGAACTCAGTTGGAGGATCCCGACGACGAGAGCCACATCCCCGGGCGACGTGTCACCTGTCAGGAATCTGCACTCTTCGCCGGGTGTGATCGCCTGACGCATGGCCCCCACCTCTACCTCACAGCACAGTGATGAAAGCCATGGCCTGCGATCCCCATGGGCGCGGCTCGCGGTCAGCGGCGGGCGAGTTGCCGCTCGCCGGCCGCACCGGGCTCGTAGGGCAGCCCGTAGTGCTTGAAGACCGCTTCCTCGTCCTCGGCGGGCAGGACGTCGTCGGTGCCGATCGAGGGAGCGGTCTTCACCAGTGCCTTGGGATAGGTGACCTTGAGGTAGCCCGGACCGACGGTCGCGTCGTCCAGGGGGACGAACAGCAGGCGGTGCCGGGTGGGCAGTCCGGTCCGCACCGTGGCCATGGCCGGCTCATCGGTGGCGGTGTCCACATAGACCGCTTCGAGGACACCGATCTTGTGCGCCTCGGCGTCGAGGACGGCGAGGTCGCGCCACTCGCGGACATCGGCTGTGTGAATCATGACGTCTCCCTCCTGAGGGGCCCGTCCCGTCCGTACGACGCTCAATTCCGGTCCGCCGCGTGGAACCGCCGCAGCGAACGGCGCAGTTCCCGTTGCATCTGCCCGGGAAGCTGCGCGCCTTCCGCCGTGGCCACCACGGCCGCGGCCACCTCTCGCAGCCTGAGATCGCACCGCCGCGCGACATCCACCAGCAGTCCCCGCGCTGCCGCGCGTCGGCACGGAGTCAGCACCATCACCATGCCGCATGCCTGGTCGACGACGGCTCGGCCCGACATCATCCGGCGCAGCTGATCGATCTCGGTGCGCAGCGCGGCGACGTCCGGCCCTGGGGGCGCGTTCCCCCATGTGGCGTGGGCCCTCAGGTGCCATCGTTCCTCTTGGATCGTGGTCAACTTCGGCACGTCAAGCCTCTCTCGCCGAATGCCTCCGTCCAGCCCGGCTGACGCCGCTCCGGAGTGCCTGATCAGACCATTTCGCGGATCACCTGTGGTGTTCGTGGTCCCGGCGGTCCTGGCGCCGCCAACGCCCTTGGCGCTGGCGGCGATAGCGGCGGTCCCACCGGTCCTCACGATCCCGGTAGTCCCGGTACGCGCCGTACTCCCCGTAGTCCGAGTCGCCGCCGCGCCTCCAGCCCCCGGCGCCACCCCAGCCGCGGCCGACGAGGACGAAGACCAGCACGGCCGCGGCAACCCACCACAGGGCGTTGAGGAAACCGAGCCCGAACAGGACCGCGAGGAAGATGAACCAGAGCACGAACACAGTGGGCCTCCCTGGAGCAGAACGGGACATCGCTGCCAGGGTCCGGGGCCTTGCTCCCCAGCGTAGTCCTGTCCGAAGCCTGCGAATACCACACCGAGGCATCACGAACTAGCCATGCCGGTTGGCTACTTGACACCTGGTCAGCACTTGCGGCCGAGGCTAGTGTGCGCCGTGCCGCCCCGGCCCCCGGCTGCGCCGAACAGCCCTCGCGCTCTCCCAGGGAACGCACCGCGCGCATCGCTGCCGGAACCGCCGCGCCACGAGCTTGGCCGCTCCCGCACCCGGCCTCGCCCGGCCCGGCGCGGCCTCGATGCGCTCCCCGCGGGCACGGATCCGCTGCCCGCCGCGTCGTACGCATCGACCACAGGCGGTACGCATGTACACGCTGATCGTTCCGGCCGCAGTCCCCTTCGTCCTGCTCGCCACCGTCATGGGCCTGGCCTGGTGGGAGGATCGCATCCTGCCGCCTGCCGAACCGGCCGCGTCTGGCACCACAGCTCCGGCCGCCCCTGCGGCCCCGGCCGCCCTCCCCCCACCCATGGGTGTACAAGGGCCGTTGACAGGGGACGTCGCCAGGCGTTGACTGACGGCACGGTGCAGGGCCATGCCACTCCGGATCCCTCGGCGACGCATTCCACCTTCCCGCTTCGCCCGGACCCCGCGGAATCCAGGAACACTCCCGCGATCTGGAGGCCCGGTGATGTTATGGATCCTTCTCCTTCTGCTGATCCTGGTGGTCTTCGGGTTTGGCTTCACCCTGCAGATCCTGTGGTACGTCGCGGCTGTCCTTCTGGTCCTCTGGCTCGTCGGTTTCGTGACGCGCGGGCGCGGCGGAGGCCGACGTCGTTTCGGCCGCAGCCGCGGCTGACCCACCCCCACCCCAGCGCACGGCGGTCACACGCGGGCCCCCGTCGGACGATCAGAGGACGGCCATGAGCGCAGGACAGACGATCAGGCACAAGGCACAGGCTTTCACGGGCCGGATCAAGGAACGCTTCGGCAGGAACACCGGCAACAGGCGACTGCGGAGGCGGGGCAGGACCGACCGGATCTCCGGAGGTCTCAAACAGTCCGGCGACAAGGCCAAGGGCGCCTTCAGGCGCTGACGCGACCGACCGGCTCCCCCACCGGGGGAGCCGAGGGGTTGACTCACATGCAGCAGAGCGGACACCGGCTCAATAACCCAAGAGGGCAGCCATGGCCACCGTCGTCATCATCACCGTGCTCGTCATCGGGGCGGCATCCCTCGTCCTCATCGGGCGTGACCGAGCCCGGGGCGGGGGCGGACGCGGTCTGAAGCGCCGCTTCGGGCCCGAGTACGACCGCGCCGTCGACCTCCACAACGGCGACGTACGGGCAGCCGAGGAAGAGCTCAGTGAGCGTGTGAAGCGCCACGGCTTCCTCGAAAAGCAGCCGCTGTCGCCCGAGATCCGCGAGCAGTACATGGTTCAATGGGCCACCGCGCAGGAGGAGTTCGTCGAGTCGCCGCAGAAGGCTGTCATCGAGGCCGACGCACTGCTGTCGCGCCTGGCGGGCGACCGGGGCGTCCCCAGCGGTGAGCAGTTCGAGGAGCAGATGGCCGCGCTCTCCGTCCACCACGCCGGCCACGCCCATGGATACCGCAGCCTGCACGGGGCTGCCCGCGGCCGGAGCGGAACCGAGGAGATGCGGGAGGCCATGGTCGAAGCCCGCGGTCTCTTCGAGGACCTGGTCACCGCACAACCAGCCGCCCCGAACCGGCGCGGTCCACGCCCCTCGGACGATCGCAGCCACGCGCCGCGGGCACTGAGCCGACGACATACCAAGGGAAGTGACGCACGATGACGTATGACCAGGAACGCGCACAACAGCCCCGGGGCGAGAGCCCGGCCCCCGGGAAGCGACACGCTCCGCAGATGCCCCGCAGCGAACCGGACCGCCCGAAGTACGATCCGGTCATCGAGACTGACGATCCCCACCGGACCCCCGCGCCCACACTGTTCCCCCAAGGTGAGCGGGACAAGATCGCCATGGGGCTCCAGCAGGCCCTCGGCACCTTCGTGGAGAGCCCGCGCCAGGCGGTGCAGGAGGCCGACAGCGTCTTCGACGACGCCGTGACCCACCTGACCGAAGCCCTTGCCGAGCGGCGCCGCGTCCTGCGTGCGAGCTGGCAGGACAAGGGCGCCGACGTGCAGACCGAGGAACTGCGGCTCGCGCTGCGGCAGTACAGGGAGACCACGGAGCTGCTGCTGCACATGGAGCACGCCGGTCAATAGGCCCCGCGGCAGTGAGCACGGACCCGGGGGTTCATCGAACCCCCGGGTCCGTCCGTGTTCCGTCCGTGGACCTCATGTCCCCGGTACGGCGAAGCGCAGGATGCGCCCCCAGGTGGAGCCGTACTGGCGCCACAACGGCCCGGTGACGTACGGAATGCCGTACGTCTCGCAGAGTTCCCGCACGCGCGGGGCGATCTCGGCGTAGCGGTTGCTGGGCAGGTCGGGGAAGGCGTGGTGCTCGATCTGGTGGCCGAGGTTGCCGCTGAGCACGTGGAAGAGCGGGCCGCCCTCGATGTTGGCCGAGCCCTGGATCTGCCGCAGGTACCACTGTCCACGCGTCTCGCCCTCGATGTGCTCCTCGGTGAAGGTCTGGACGTCGCCGGGGAAGTGGCCGCAGAAGATGATGGTGTTGGTCCACAGGTTGCGCACGGTGTTGGCGGTGAGGTTGCCGAGCAGGCAGGGCAGGGCGGAGGGTCCGGCGAGCAGCGGGAACAGGACGTAGTCCTTGGCGAGTTGGCGCGTGGCCTTGGCGAGGAACCCGGTCAGGTCGGCCACGAAGGACCGCCATGTCTTGCGTCCCGCGGCGACGGCGTCGGGCTCCAGGTCGTACAGCGCGATGCCCCATTCGAAGAGCGGGGCGAGGACGAGGTTGTAGAGCGGCTGGGCGAGATGGCGCACACGCCAGCGCTGGTCGGCGCTCATCCGGAAGACGACGTAGCCGAGGTCCCGGTCGCGGTCGACGACGTTGGTCCAGGTGTGATGCAGGTGGTTGTGGGTGTGTTTCCACGCCTCGGCGGGGGTGAGGAAGTCCCATTCCCAGGTGGTCGAGTGGATGGCCGGGTCGCCCATCCAGTCCCACTGGCCGTGCAGGATGTTGTGGCCGAGCTCCATGTTCTCCAGGATCTTGGCGACGCAGAGCATGGCCGTTCCCGCCACCCAGGCGGGCGGGAACAGGGAGACGGCCAGGGCCATCCTGCCGCCCGCCTCCAGGCCGCGCTGGGTGGCGATCACGGTGCGGATGTACCGGGCGTCGTCGGCGCCGCGCGCGGCGATGACCTCGGAACGGATGCGGTCGAGTTCCGCACCGAGTTCTTCGTGGAGATCCTTGCCGAGGTGCTGTGCGGGGGCCGCATCGGTGGAATCGAGCGGGATCGGGGTCACAGGGACTCCTTGGTGGCTAGGCGTCGAGGGCCAGCGGTCCGGCCGCGGCCGAGACACAGGTCTGGATCAACCGGCCGGTACGTTCGCGGACTTCACCGGTACGCAGGTCGCGTACGTGGCCGTAGGTCAGCGGGGTGAGGCAGCCGAAGCAGATACCGCGCCGGCATCCGTACGGCATCGGCACACCCGCCGACTCGCCCACGACGAGCAGCGGGGTCGTGGCGTCCGCCGTGCTCTCGGCGCCGGTGCGTGTGAACCGCACCCGGTGGCCGGGCCCGGCGTCCGGCTCCGGCGGCGGAACCGGCGTGAGGCGGAAGCGCTCCACGTGCAGGCTCTCGGCAAGACCCGCACGGCCCCAGTGGTCCTCCAACGTGTCGAGCAGGCCGGCCGGGCCGCAGGCCCAGGTCTCGCGCTCCCGCCAGTCGGGGCAGAGCCGGCCCAGGTCTTCCGGGGCCAGCCTGCCGTGCTGCCGGGAGTGGCGTTCGCGATAGTCCAGCCAGTCCAACTGCCGCCGCGCGGAGTCGAGTTCGGAGCGGAAGATGCTGTCCCGGGCACGGGGCGCACTGTGTACAAGGACGACGTCGGGGTGCGGGGCCCGACGGCTCATGAGCGTACGCAGCATGCCCATGACCGGCGTGATCCCGCTGCCCGCGGTGACCATCAGGATGCGGGGCGGGAGCCGGTCCGGAAGGACGAACTCCCCTTGCGCCGGGCCGAGTCGCAGGACAGTGCCCGCAACCGCCCGATGGACCAGCCGCGGCGACACCGTGCCGCCGTGCAGCGCCTTGACGGTGATGGTCAGCAGCCCGTCCTCTTGCCCCGGCGCCGAGGTGAGGGAGTACGTGCGCCAATGCCATACGCCGTCCACCTCGACGCCGACCGGCAGGTACTGCCCCGCGCGGTGCCCCGACCAGCCCCGGCCGGGCCGGATGACGAGCGTGGCGGCGTCCGCGGTCTCCCGGCTCACCGCTGTCACCCGCCCCACCGGGAAACGGGCGCCAAGGAGGGGGTCCACGAGTCCGAGATAGTCGTCCGGGGTGAGCGGGCTGGTCAGCCAGGAGACGGCGGTCAGCAATCCACGTACGAGAGCCGGTACGGCAGGCATCCACAGAATCCTCTCGTCGCACAGCACGAGCAGTGCTGCGCACGTCGAGTCGTCCCGGGCCCGGCTGAAGCAACGTAACCACGACTGCGCGAAGCGATGTGCGCCCAAGAGGGGCATCCCGCCATGCACGATCTGCGATATCCGACGAAGGCGTCACCGCGCGGCGCGGTGGACTGCGAGGACATGTCAGGACGGATCAGGTGGAAATGACCGGAAGTCAGCGCCTTTCGGACGTCGCCCGACCATCGTGGGAAGCGGCCGCGACTCCGGTCCACGGCAGGGCCCTCACCGAGCACACGAAAGCCACCCCCGCCCCCAGGCCGGCCCGGGGACAGGAGTGACTTCGCCCTGCCTGACATCACGTCAAGGTGTCGGTCGAACGCGCGTCAGACGTACGTCCCATGCGGCGGTCGACCGCGTCGCGCCCCGGGCGCTGCGCAGCGGTCAGCCGCCCAAGGCTTCCTCGGCGTCTCGCCGCGTCGGCCAGTTGTCCCGCCGCTCCCGGGCCACCTCCGCACGGCCGCCGGCCGCCTCTCCGGGCGGGACCGACCGCGCGAGGGCCGGTGCGCGGGTGGCGGGCTCCGGGATCACTGCCCCTGAGGAGAGCGCCGCCCGCCGGTCGCCGCGGCGCACCCGCCGCCCGTCGGCCTCGGCGCCGCTGTCACCGCCCTGGCTGCTCTGGTGCTCGAAGAAGCGGAGCATCTCCACGGGGAACGGCATCACAAGGGTGCTGTTCTTCTCGGCGGAGACGTCCACCACGGTCTGCAGCAGGCGCAGTTGGAGTGCACCGGGGGTGTCGGCCATGGTCGCGGCGGCGTCGGTCAGCCGCTGGGACGCCTGGAACTCTCCGTCGGCGGCGATGACCCGCGCGCGGCGTTCCCGCTCGGCCTCGGCCTGCTTCGACATCGAGCGCATCATCGACTCCGGAAGGGCGATGTCCTTGATCTCGACCCGCTCGATGCGCAGCCCCCAGGGTTCCTCGGTGGGTGCGTCCATCACCTTCTTGAGTTCGGCGTTGATGTGGTCGCGGTCGGAGAGCAGTGTGTCCAGGTCGGCTCTGCCGATGACCGAGCGGAGGGATGTCTGGGCGATCTGGGAGACGGCGGCATGGTAGTTGCGCACGTTCACCAGGGCCTTGACGGGGTCGATGACCTTGAAGTAGACGACCGCGTCGACGGTGAGTGTCACGTTGTCGGCCGTGATGGAGCCCTGCGGCGGGATGCCGAGGACCTCGGTCTGTACGGACACCTTGCGCATCCGGTCCCCGATCGGCCGGATGACCCGCAGGCCAGGACCTCGGATGTCCGGCAGCAGGCGCCCGAAGCGGAACACCACGCCCTTCTCGTACTGCTGGACGTCGCGCAGGCTCAGGGCGAGCAGGGCCAGACCGGCCACGGCGCACAACACCAGCACGGTGAGTCAGAACACCCATGGTTCTCACTTTCCTTACATCGATGACGGTCCCGGACCCGAGCGGTCAGGGAAGCACGCGGCACGGGAGAATCCCGGCCTGTCGTCTGAGATGCGGCCGGGGTCTCGGGCTGCCGTCGAGGTTGTGGCGGGCCGGCGGGCCGGTCCGCCACAGCCGGGTCAACTCCGCTCAGCACTCACCCTGTTAGCGGGATCGATACCGGTAACGGCCAGAATCGGCTCGGTCGGGACGGCGTTGTCATTCAGTACGGTCATGCCCTTCTGCACGGCCATGACTATCGCGGCCTGCGCGGGGCCGAAGCGGACCGTCAGTGCGGTGCGGACCCGACAGCGGCCGCGGTGACCACCAGGGTTCCCCTCGCTCCCACCTCGCCGCCGACGGAACGCAAACGGTCAGGTCGGTCTACGACACCGTGCGCAGGCGCGCCGCGTCCACCATCAGCCGGTCCACACGCGAGGTGTACAGGGAGCCGCCCCGACCCGACAGCGGATCATGCATGACCACCGGCCGGAAACCGAGGAGAGCGGAAGGGATCCGGAGTGACGTGGAAGAGGACGTACTTCCGGAGACCGACGCGGGGGAAAGAACGGTCGCAGGCATGAAGCGAACCCTGCTCCGGACCGACCGGAGTCGGCTCGGCGAGATCAGATCACCGAAAGCGACAACAGCATGGAAGCCGGTGCGCGAAATACCCTCGGTACCACCGAGCGTACTCCGTCGACGGTCCGAGCGGACCGTCCCGGCAGCGCGGCCGGTCCCGGTGAAGCTCATCGACCCGGCCACCGCGAGTGCGGTGCGCAGCGGCCCGACGGCCCGGCAGCTGCCGTGGGCCGGGCCGCGGTGGAAGCCGACCGTGACGCCGGTGCCCGCGACGGTGTGGAGCACCGCGGCGAGCAGGACATCGAGGGGACGGATCCGGCGCCCCCACAGCAGCCGGAAGGCCAGACCACGTGAGAGACGTGCGCGGTTCTTGACCTCGTTGACGACAGTGCGGCCGGGGTCTCGGGCCGCGCCTCTTCGACGTTGGGTGCGTCGCCGCATCGCTGAGAGCGGATGCCTCTCGGGACGGCCACTCCTGCGCATCTGCGTGGTGCGGTGGCCGCCACCGGCCGATGCCCAACAGCGGGAAGGCGGGTTGATGGGTCATGAACTGCCGGCTGCTGCTCTCCTACGGCACCGAGCGGTGAGATCTGTTCGTCGTCCCGCCCGAGACCGGGGTGAAGTCGGCGGCCCGCCCGATGACAGCCGCGTCCGACCGCAACGATCTGCCGCGGACCGAGCCGGGCATGCGGTCCCCACGGCCGACCCACACCCACGGCAGTCACCTGCTCGATCGTCCGGGACCGGAGTTCCTCCGCTGCAGGCGTCCCGCCGATGGCGCGCGGTGGCCACACGTTCCGTGGCGTGTGATGCCTGGAACGAGACGAGCGGTGCCACACGCCCCAGGACGAGGTGTGCGAACTCGGTTGCCGCACATGGCCCGTTGAGCCCGGACGGGGAGTAGCCTGGAGGTGTCGAGAGCATTTCGCACACTGGCTTCCATGCTGACGTCGTTCTCGGTGAGCAAAGACCCCGGGCCGCCGTCCACAGACAGTCGCCTGGAGACAGGTTCGCGCCATGTCCGCGACCATCAGCCTCCTTCCACCGCTTCCACCCCAACCGTCAGCCCCCGCCGTCCGTCTCGCGCTGAAAGCCCCGGGGCCGCCTCATGGCCTACTGGACGGCGCCTGGTGGCCCCGCTCCCGTGACCTGCTGCGGGAACTGCCTGGTCTGACCGACGTGTTGGACTCGCGCTGGGGACGCATCACCCGCATCGCCGTCAATCCCGCCCACTGGCCCGTCATCCCGCGCAAGGTGCCCGTCCACGGGCACGTGGTGAAGGTCGGCTGGTTCACGCCGGAGCTCGACCCGCACAAGGTCCTGCTGCTCTCCTACACCATCGGCCGCTGGGACCTCTTGGTGATCCCACCCGGCACCGGCGCCGACGCGGCCGCCCGGCTGATGGCCGCCGCGAGCGATCCCGCAGGCCCGGCGCTGACCGCGAGCACGCTGATGGCCGCGGAGGAAGCCCGCCACGGGGACGCATGCGCCGACCGGGCACAGGATCCCGAGGAGGCGTGGGAGTACGAAGGCGGCGCATCCTCGACCCACTCCGCCGCCGTGTCCGTGGCCGGCCGTCCCGGAACGGAGCGGTGACCATGACGGACACAGCCCTGACCATCAGCGTCATGCTGGTCCTGATCATGGGCGTGGCGTACGTGATCCAGCGGCTCAACGCCCAGCGTGCCGGGCAGATGGCGCCGCTCCGCTCCGACCGGTTCCTGCCCGGCGGCCGGGGCACTCGGGGCAACGCCGCGCGACCGGTCCCGGACCTGCCCGCGCCGCCCGCCGTCCCCGAACGCCGCGACCATCGCGACGGAGGCCGTGGACGCCTGCGCCCTCGACGCCGAATCCATCGGGCACGCGGACGACGCTGACCCGGAACGCAATCGACACCAGCCTCCCTGGGTCACGAACGAATCCCGCTCCGCAGCCCCGGACCCCGGCCGCGCCGCCCACAGCGCCCGCACCGAGGCCAAGGAGCCCTGCATGACCGTCCGTTCCACCCCCCGATCCGCCACCTCCGTTCCGAACCAGGTGCACCCTCACCCCGCGTACGACGGAACGGCCCCCTTTCCCGCAGGTGAACCGGCGCCGCCACGTACCGGCGGTGAACGGCTGTACGTGGCGGTGACCGCCGCGATCGTCGTGGTGCCGTTCCTCGCACTCGGCCTTGGCGGATGGCTGCTCTGGGGACGCCTCATCCACCCCGCCGACGTGCTGCTCGCCCTCGCCCTTTACACGGTCACCGGCCTGGGCGTGACCGTCGGCTTCCACCGCGGCCTCACCCACGGCAGCTACAAGGCCACCCGCCCCGTGCGGATCGCCCTCGCGGTGGCCGGGTCGATGAGCTTCCAGGGCGACGTCATCGGCTGGGTCGCCACGCACCGCCGCCACCACGCCTTCACCGACCGACCCGGCGACCCGCACTCCCCCTACCGCTACGGCACGCACCTGCGCGGCCAGTTGCGCGGCCTGGTCCACTCCCACGTGGGCTGGCTGTTCCGCAACGACCCCACCCCAGCCGAACGCTACGCCCCCGACCTGTTCGCCGACCGCGACATCCGCGCCGTCTCCCGGGCCTTCCCGGCCCTGTGCGTCCTCACGCTGGCCCTTCCCTTCGCCCTGGGCTGGGCGATCGGCGGTACCTGGGTCCACGCCACAACCGCGCTGCTGTGGGCGGGACTTGCCCGCATCACCCTGCTCCACCACGTGACCTGGAGCGTCAACTCCCTGTGCCATGTGATCGGACGGCGCCCGTTCCGCACCCGGCGCCACGACCGGGCCACCAACCTGTGGCCCCTGGCCCTGCTCTCCTTCGGCGAGAGCTGGCACAACCTCCACCACGCCGACCCCACCAGCGCCCGGCACGGCGTCGACCGCGGCCAGCTCGACCCCTCCGCCGCCGTCATCCGCCTGCTCGAACGCCTCGGCTGGGTGCACGACGTGCACTGGCCCACACCGGACCGCGTCGCAGCCCGGCGCGCCTGACGTCTCACACTCCCGTACTGGAGGACCCACCCCATGACCACCACCCTGCGCCCCCTGACATCCCTTCCCCCGGTACACCTGCGCCTGGCACCGACAAGAAGTAGCCCTCAACCCATCGACGGCGTCTGGTGGCCCCGCTCCGACGACCTGACCGCCGAACTGCCGCTCCTGATCCGCGCATTGCCGCACAGCTGGCCCCAGATAGCGCACGTGACCGTGAACGACACCATGTGGTCCGCCTTCCCCGGCCGCGTCCTCATCGCCAACCACGTCATCCAACTGCACCGCTCAACCACCCGGCACACGCCGACCACGATCTGCCTCGTCGCACCCGGCAAAGGCAGGTGGGACCTGCTGGTCACTCCGCCCCACACCGCCGCACCCGAGGCCCTGCGCCTGATGGCCACCACCGACACCCCCGAAGGCCCCTCCCGGCCCGATCTCTTCCCGGAGTGGACACAACTCGCCCCATAGACCAACCGGAGGCGCCCGCCCCTGGAGCCGCCAGCACCGCCACGGCTGGGGATTGGCTTCAGTGAACGGACTGACCAGCTGGTTGACCGGTGCGAGGCAGGCACCACCGCACGCTACTCGGTCGTCCTGCTCTCCTCATCACCGGGCCGGGCAGGCTCAGCAGAAGAGGGCCGGTCAGGTCTCTGACCGCTGACACGGCCGATGCCTACCAGGGGAACGTCAGCCAGGCCCGACGACGGCCAGCAGCTGTTGACAGGGAGGCTGGATCAGACTGTCCTCAGTCGGCCGCCTCTCAAGATGCCTGACGCGCACGCCACAAGAGCCTCACCTGACCGGCAAACTTGCTGAGGCAACCACACCACTCCGCGCCCATCCCACAGGCTGTCGGCCTGCGCTGGGAGAAAGCTGGGAGATGATCTCCCCTCGGAAGCCCTCCGAGACCACACGAGTCCACCTCAGGCCACCCCTCTGACCAGCACCGATGGACACCACCGCCGGTCGTGATCTTGACCGAACCTCATTCGGGACGAAGAGGTCGTGGGTTCAAATCCCGCCACCCCGACAGAGTAAGACCAGGTCAGGGGCCTGATCCGCTTAGCGGATCAGGCCCCTGAGTGGTTTCCGGCACCTTCTGGGAGAAAGCTGGGAGCCACCTTCGCGATCCGGCTCCCCGAGGGCGTCGGTGAGCGTCCGGCCCGGGCACCTGCGGGCTCGACGCGGTGTGACGCGGATCGCCGAGGGGCCGGGGTCCGGTGTTGATCAACGGTGAGGCGGCGGGACAGGAGGGTGATCGCGGGTCAGGGAGCCGTGACGGGCTCTCGCCCCCACTGATGTGTACCGGTTCCGGTCGCGACCGGTCCTTGTGCTCGTTCCGGTCGCGACCGGTTCTTGTACCGGTTCCGGGAGCGCTTCGAAGGGAAGCCTCCGTCTGTCGGCCGGACATTGCGTCGAGGACGCAGGAAGCCTCCTCCCCCGCACGTGGCCCTCAGCCGACCTCGCCGGCACATCGGTGCAGGACTTCGATGTCATGAACTCCTGCGTTCACTCGCCGATCACTGCGTGAACCTGCTCGATGTGGCAAGCAGCGGCCGGAGTCCTCCTCGCCAGCGCCTGGCGGCCAGTTGGTGCACGCCGCAGCGCCGGACGTGCGCCCGCCGCCTGGAGCAGCTGCACCGGCCCATCCCGTGATGGCCGGCCACCTCCGCCACCTCAGCGCGCACAGGCGCAGGCAGAGCCTTGCCCGTACGGGACGACCTCCGTGACAGGGAAGGCGGTTTCAGGCCCTTAGCAGAGGCGCCCATGCCTCCGCACCGGATCGGCACAATTCACAGCGCGACAAGCCATGCCCCGTACTCTGAAGCGTCGACCCAGACCCCGTTGGCGACAGATCCCCCTGGGCATCCACGTCTCGGAGAAGAGGGTCACCGTGATCCCGGCCCCCGCAGCGCCTTGCGTCAAAGAGGTTCGTCCGCACGGACATTGCACCCTGGTCGTCCTGTGCGGCGAAATCGACATCCATATCGCCCCAGCCGTCAGTACTCGCCTCGACCTGATCAACCCTGTCGGCGATACCGACCTGCTGATCGACCTTCGCCCCGTCGACTTCATGGACAGCAGCGGAGCATCGCTCCTCGAACGCGCCCGTTCCCGGACCGTCGGCCGCAGTGGGCGGTTGCGTCTGATCTGCACCCGACCCGCCCTTCTACGCCTGCTCAAACACCCGTCTCTACAGCTGCGCTTCGACATCATCGACCAGCTGCCCGCACCGGCACCTCCTCGGGCAGCAGTCTGACCGACCGGAAACCGCCCTGTCCTCGCCGCCGCGGTACCACTACGCGCGCCCTGCCCCTGGTCGACCGTGCGCCTCCTACCGCCGGGTGTCCCGCACCCAGCGGTAGGAGTGGGACCGGCATGACGGCATCACCATGGTTCAGCGGACCGGCCCGCCTCGTCCTCGGGGTGGACGACCACGGGGTCCACAACCCCTGGGTGACCGCGCAGCGCCCTCCCGGCCGGGGGGCCGCCGCGAAAAGAATGAACGGATCCCCGGGGCGCGATCCACGCGATCCACACGTAAGGGTGTCTTTTGTCGAAACCGCTCGGCGGACCCGCGCGGCCGGAATCGACGCGAGCGGGACGCGAGACCGAGCGCGCATCCTGTGGCCCGTGGCACCGCGTCACCATTCCTCCAGAGCCGTGCACCGGCCCGCCCTCGCCGAGGGCGGCGCGAGAGCTCAAGGGGCCCCCTTGCCCCCCCCCGCCCCCTCACACCCGGCCACCCGGCCACCGCCGAGCCTTCCGCGACCACCCCACCGGACGCAGAGTCCGATAGGCTCGTTATGTGACGGTAGACCGATCTTCCTCGGACCAGTACGCCATCGTCGCTGTCGCGTCGTCCGCCGGTGGTATCCAGGCGCTGACCGCGCTTCTGGGGAGTCTGGGCCCGGTTCTCCCAGTGCCTCTGCTGCTGGTCCAGCATCTCGACCCGCGGCACCGCACCGTGATCGCCGACGTTCTCTCCCGCCGCACCGACCTCCCCGTCAAGCTCGCCGAGGACGGGGAGCACGCACAGGCCGGCACCGTCTACATCGCCCCTCCCGACCGGCACCTCCTCATCGGCCACGATGGAGTCATGACGCTGACCAGCACCGAACTCGTCCACTTCGTGCGCCCCTCGGCCGACCTGCTCTTCGAGTCGATCGCCGGGGCCTATGGGGCGCAGGCGATCGCCTGCGTGCTCACCGGCACCGGAAGCGACGGCTCGATGGGAGTGGACGCCGTGAAGTCGCGTGGCGGCACCGTGATCGCCCAGGACCCCCTGACCGCCGAGTTCAAGGGGATGCCGCAGGCCGCCGTGGACACCGGAGCGGTCGACTTCGTGCTACCCCTTGCGGAGATCCCCGCGGTCATCCGGGGACTTGTCGAGAACAAGGGCCAGTGATGAGCGAGCCACACGACGTCGCGACCGATGAAGACGCGCTCGAGGAACTGCTCGCCTTCATCAGGGATGCCCGGGGTTTCGACTTCACCGGGTACAAGCGCTCCACCCTGGGCCGGCGCATTCATAAACGCATGACCGACGTGGGCCTGCGCACCTACCCGGACTACCGGGATCTGCTGGAAACCAGCGCGGACGAATTCGACGCCCTCTTCAACACGATCCTGATCAATGTCACCTCGATCTTCCGTGATCCGGACGCCTGGACCCTCCTCCAACGCGAAGTGGTCCCCGAACTGCTCGCGGACCTCCCACCCGACCAGGAGATCAGGGTGTGGAGCGCGGGCTGTTCCAGCGGCGAGGAAGCATATTCGCTGGCCATCATGTTCGCGGAGGCGCTGGGTATCGAGGAGTGCCTGCGCCGGGTCAAGATCTACGCTACGGACATCGACGAGGAAGCACTTCGCGAGGCCCGCTCGGGTCTGTATCCGGTGAAGGTCCTGGAGCCCCTCCCGGTGGAGCTGCGCGAGAAGTATTTCGAGCAGAACGGCGCGCAGTTCAGCTTCCGCCCGGACCTGCGGCGCCGAGTGATCTTCGGGCGTCACGACATCACCCGGGACGCCCCGATCTCGCGCCTCGATCTCCTGATCTGCCGCAACACGCTGATGTACTTCAACGTCGAGGCGCAGACCCAGATCATCGACCGCTTCCACTTCGCCCTGCGCCCCAACGCCTATCTCTTCCTCGGCAAGGCCGAGATGCTGCTCAACGACGCGGACCGGTTCGAAGTGATCAGCATGCGGCAGCGGATCTTCCGACGCCGCGCAGGCGACGCCGGACTGCCCTACCACCCCGCACCGTTGAAGATCAGAGCCAATTCAGGCATCGAACTGCACTCGGTGGCCCGCACCCGCCAGCTACGCGATCTGGTGCTCGACGCGAGCCCCGTCCCCGCCATCGCCATCGACGACGACGGGGTCGTCGTGGTGGTCAATGCCCAGGCCAGGTCCCAGTTCTCCCTGACGGCCACCGATATCGGCCGCCCGTTCCAGGACCTCGAGATCTCCTACCGGCCGGTCGAACTGCGCTCCCTGATCGACCAGTCCATGCACGAACGACGAGCCCTGCGGGTCAACCGGGTCGAGCGCAGAACGGGCGAGGACGTGCAGTACTACGACATCCTCATTCAACCGCTCGCCGGTCCTAATGGGCTGCACATCGCCACCATGATCTCGTTCACCGACGTGACCGTGGCCACCCAGCTCAAGTCCGAGGTCAAGCGAGTTCGTGAGGACCTGGAAACGGCATACGAGGAACTCCAGTCCACGAACGAGGAGCTGGAAACCACGAACGAGGAACTCCAGTCCAGCATCGAGGAGCTGGAGACGACCAACGAGGAACTCCAGTCCACGAACGAGGAATTGGAGACCACGAACGAGGAACTCCAGTCCGGAAACGAGGAACTGGACACCATGAACGACGAAATGCGGATCCGCACGGAGGAGCTGGACGAGGCCCGCGCCTTCCTGGAAGCCGTCCTGACCAGCATCGCGGCGGGGGTGGTGGTGCTGGACAGCGAGCTGAAGGTGAAGAGCTGGAACCGAGGCGCCGTGGACATGTGGGGGCTGCGGTCGGACGAGGTGATGGACGAGCAGTTCTTCACGCTGGACTTCGGGCTGCCGACCGACGTACTGAAACCCGTCATCAACGCATGCCTGACGTCCCGCAAGCGCTCCGGACCGGTCGGCGTGCGGGCCCTGAGCCGCATCGGCCGGCCGATCACCTGCGATGTGTTCTGCTCGCCGTTCGACGGCCACAACGGAGGCGTCGTCCTGATGATGGAAGAGAGCCGGAACGACGGTTCCGACTGACCCGCCGCGGCGTACGCTACGAACATGGACCCGAAGCGGCGCGAGGAGGCCATCGGCTTGGCCAGGGCCGCACGTCGTCGCGCGGCTCTGGCGCGGGAGCGGGCCGAGCGGGCCGACGCGACCGCTGAACGCCACGAACTGCTGGCCGCGCAGCCCGGACAGGAGTTCCACGCGACCATCGCGATGACGCACCGCAGATCGGCCGCGTGTCATCGCTCGTCGGCGCGGCTCCAAGAGGCGTTCGCCCTGCGCACGACGGAGTGGGCCGGGGGAAGCGGAGCCCGGCCCCGTTTCATGGCCAGTGTCGCGGAAGCGTACGGGACGAGCAGTGCCGCGCTCACCCTGGTCGATTCCGGCCGGAACCAGCTCGCGGTCGCCGTGTCGGACGAGCGGTCGGACACGGCGATGGACTTGGAGTTCGTACTCGGCGAGGGGCCGGCCAGGGACGCGGTGTCCGACCGCCGTCTGATCCTGGAATCGGCACCGGCCATCGAGGCGCGCTGGCCCACCTACGGTCCGGCCATCACTGCCCGGGGGATCACCTCGGTCGCGGCCGTTCCGCTGGACACGGAGACCAGTTGCATCGGAGCGCTGACGGTCTTCTGCCCGCATCCCGGTCTCACGGCCCCCGAGCACCTCACCGAGATCGCCGGTGCCCTCACCTGCATCGTGCTTCTCGGCCCCGATCCCGATCCCGAGCTCTACGGCGGAACCGACCACAGGGACACCATGCAACAGGCGGTGGGCGTCCTGTCCGCACGGACCGGTCACCGGGTCGGCGACGCACTCGCTCTCATCAAGGCAAGAGCTTTCACCGATGACGTGTCCACCGAGGTGATCGCCCGGAGGATCCTGAGCGCGGACCCGGAACTCACCTGGGAATAGAGAGGTGTCATGACACCGCAACAGCGCTTGGCCGAGGCATTCGTAGCCTTGTCCGGCGGCACGACGGAGGGCGCGCTGGACATTCCCGTCACCCTCTCGGTCCTCGCGGACAGCACCCCTTCCCTGCTCGGAGCCCGTGCCGCGGCAGTGGTGTTCGCCGCCGAGCAGGACGAAGCGCTACAGGTGACGGGTTCCAGCCTCGAGGTGTACCGGCTGGAATACGACGCGGCCGGCTGGCGCGAAGGCCCCGGCCACGACTGCCATCACCGTGACGCTCCGCCTGGCAGCCGGACGGCCCTCGACAGCCGTCCAGCGAGGCAGAGATGGCCGCACTACGCCCCGCGGGCACTGGAACTGGGCTTCACGAGCGTGGCGGCCCTGCCGCTGCGCGACCCGACCCGGACCAGCGGCGCGCTCGTCCTCCTGTCGGATCGGCAGAGCCCCTTGTCCCCCGCGGCGCTGGCACTCGCCCAGACGATGGCGGAGTTCACCGCCGTCATCCTGCGCCGGGCACACGAGGCCCACCGCAGCCGGACGCTGATCGGCGACTTGGAGCGCGCCCTGGTGACGCGCGTCATCGTCGAACAGGCCAAGGGCATCATCTCGACACGTCTCTCGCTGCCCATGGACGACGCCTTCGCGCTGCTGCGGAAGCACGCGCGCGCCCATCAGCGACGGGTGCACGACGTGTCACGCGACATCGTCGAAGGGCGCGGCGCCCCCGAACTGACCGAACCCCCGCCGAAGCAGAGCGGGTGCGCCTGCGAGTAGGAGATCAGCGAACGCACCGGTGACTCAGGCACATGGCAAGGCGGGCACCGGGCGCGGCCTCCCGCTGTCCGGTGAGGCCGGGCGGTCACCGCCGCCGCATGCCGACCGTGACAGGCGCGCAGCGCGCTCAGACCGAGCCGTCGATGTGGCCCATGCGTCCGTCCATGAGGGCCTTCTCGCTACCGATGCCCTCCATCGCCGGCAGTCCCCACCGCCTCTGAGCCGGGATGCCCGGTGCCTCCGCGCGGCATTCCCGCCAGTTCCCCGCACAACCGCTGTGGCACGTCCGCGCGCGCCCACCCCATGTTCGCCCGGACCTCCTCCGCACTGCGCATCCCCACCAGCACCGAGGTGACCGCCGGGTGTCGCGCGGTCCAGGCCAGGGCCGCGGCGGGCAGAGGGACCCCGTGGGCGGCGCAGAGACCGGCCAGAGCGTCGGTGCGGGCCCGGATCCACGCCGGCGCCGGGGCGTAGTCGTAGTGGGGGTTCTCCGGGGACGCCAGGATGCCGCTGTTGTAGACGCCGGCAGCCACCACCGCCACGCCACGGCGTTCGCACAGGGGGAAGAGTTCGCGTTGCGCGCTGTCGTCCAGCAGGCTGCAGCGGCCCGCGCACAGGACGACGTCCAGGTCGGTCTCCCTGACGAAGCGGGACAGCATCGCCGTCTGGTTCATGCCGACGCCTATCGCGCCGACGACGCCGTCGTCACGGAGGCGCGCGAGCGTGGGGTATGCCTCGATGACCGCTTGTTCCCAGTGTTCGTCCGGGTCGTGGATGTAGAGGACGTCGACGCGGTCGAGGCCGAGGCGGCGCAGGCTCTCGTCGACGCTGCGGAGCACGCCGTCGCGGCTGTAGTCGCGCACTCTGCGGCGGGCCGGGGCACCGGTGAACTCCCTGCCGTCCGCTCCGGTGCCTTCCGTGAGCAGACGGCCGACTTTCGTCGAGACGGTGAACTCTTCGCGGGGCAGGCCGGAGAGGGCCAGACCGAGTCGTTGTTCGGAGAGTCCGGCGCCGTAGTGCGGGGCGGTGTCGAAGTAGCGGAGGCCCGCGTCCCAGGCGGCGCGTACGGCGCGTACCGCCTGGTCCTCCGACACCGGCCGGAAGAGGCCGCCGAGTGCCGCCCCGCCGAAGCCCAGCCGGGTGACGGGGACGCCGGAGCGGCCGAGGACGGCGCGTGCGGTGGGGCCACCGGGGATGGCGGCGCTCATGCGTGCCTCCAGTGCCGTTCGATCTCCTCCAGGGAGCGGCCGGCCGTCTCGGGCACCCGTCGCACGACGTACCACGCGCCCGCCGCCGAGAGTGCGGCGAAGAGCAGGAAGACGGAACCGCCCATGGCGTCGAGGGCGTCCGGGAAGGCCAGGGAGAAGAGGAAGTTGCCGAGGTACTGCGCGAAGGTCACCACGCCCATGCCGATCGCCCGGGCGCGCAGGGGCAGTGCCTCGGGGCAGTACAGCCAGAAGACCGGGCCCAGGCCGAAGCCGAAGGCGAAGGTGTAGAGGAAGACGCACGCGACGGCGAGCGCGGTGGCGTCGGGGAAGAGCGCGAGCGCGACCATGGGTGGCGCCTGTGCGGCGAGGGAGAGCGTCAACAGCCTTACGCGGCCGACACGTTCGATGAAGGGCAGCGAAAGCGCGGTCGACAGGACGAGCGCGGCGCCGACGCCGTAGTTCGCCAGGGTGCCCGCCTCGCCGCCCCCGGCGGCGTGGCGGAAGATGACCGGCGCGTAGTACACCACCGCGTTGATCCCGGTGAAGACCTGGAAGAAGGTCAGCGTCAGGATGATGCGGAGGGCCGGGCGGTAGGTGGTGAGCAACTCGCGCGGGCCCGCGTGCCGCGCGGCGAGGCTGTCGCGGATCTCGGCCACTTCGGCGTCGGCGGCGCCGTCGCTGGGGCGCAGCCGGCGCAGTACGCGCCGGGCCTCGCACTCGCGGCCGCGTGTCATCAGCCAGCGCGGCCCGGCGGGGCTCGCGACCATGCCGGCCAGGAAGGCGACGGCGGGCAGCGCGCCGAGCCCGAGCATCCACCGCCAGGCGCCCGCGGCGGAGAGGGCGTCGTCGACGGAGTAGGCGAGCAGGATGCCGATGTTGACGGCGAGTTGGTACAGGGCGGTGATCCGGCCGCGCAGCTGCTTCGGCGCGAGCTCGCTGAGGTGGATGAGGCCGAACATGTTCGCCAGGCCGACGGCGAAGCCGAGCACGAACCGCGAGGCCATCAGCACGGCGGCGTCCGGTGCGAGGCCGCAGCCGGCTGAGCCGGCGATGAAGATGCCGCCGGCCACGATCAGCAGCTGCCGTCTGTCCCAGCGCCGCGCGGCCAGTGCGCCGCCGACGATGGCTGGCAGCGCGCCGAGCAGGATCAGGCTGGTGACCAGGCCCTGCTCGGTGGAGCTCAGGCCGAAGCGCTCGGTCAGGGGGTCCAGGGCGCCGGAGATCGCCCCGGAGTCGTAGCCGTAGAGCACGCCGGACAGTCCCCCGAGCGCGGCCACCAAGTGCACCCGCCTCGGCACCGTGCCGCCCCGCCCGGCTTCCCGGGCCGCCGCTCCCGCACCGGTCCTGATCTGTGCCACGGGACCTCCTCGGTCTCATGGGGACGCGTCCACGGAGTCATTGGGGCAGATCCGGCGTGGATTTCCCAGACCGCCTGGGCTGCCGGCAGGCGATCAGCCACCCGGCCGGTCGGGCCACCGGTCAGATACGTACCACCGGTCACCCGGCGGACTACTGCGAAGGAACTACTCACCTCCCACCCCAGGGTGAGGCCCCCGGTGCCGCCCGCGCGAAAGGATTCGAACGTAAGTCGCCGCGGGTCCGGCAAGGGAAATCGCCGGGGCCGAAAAGGAAGGACGAAGGTCGTTGGCTGTGGACAGCGGGAGAACGGAAAGGGTGGTGGATTCCATGAACGTCGAGAAAAACGGGGGATGTTCAGGGGATTCGCCCGCCGGTGCCGTTGTGGTGATCCGCGAGCTGTCCAAGGAGTACGACGGTAAGAGAGCGGTCAGCGATGTCACCCTGGAAATCCGCCGGGGCGAGATATTCGGCTTGCTGGGACCGAACGGTGCCGGCAAGACGACGACGCTGGAATGCCTGACGGGACTTCGCCGCCCGACGTCCGGATCGGTCGAGGTGCTCGGCCACGATCCGGCGAAGGGGACGGAGGAACTGCGCCGGATGGTCGCGGTGCAGCCACAGGAAGCCAATCTCTTCCCGCAGTTGACCGTGCGGGAGACGGTCGAACTCTGGGCCTCTTTCTATCCTTCCCCCGACGACATCGACGGTGTGCTTGAGCGCGTCGGCCTGACGGAATCAGCCTTCCGCCGGGTCAAGGCGCTGTCCGGGGGACAAGCACGCCGGCTCCTGCTCGCCGTCGCGGTCGTCGGCCGTCCCGACGTCCTCGTGCTGGACGAGCCGGCGGCGGGTCTCGACCCGCAGGCCAAGGAGCTGTTGTGGGCGGTGGTGCGGCAGCACCGGCGGAACGGGGGGGCGGTGCTGCTCACCACCCACGACATGAACGAGGCCACGGAGCTGTGCGACCGCGTGGCCGTGCTCGTGGGCGGCCGGGTGGCGGCGTGCGACACGCCGGCGCGGCTCGTCTCGGAGCTGACGACCACGAGCGAGGTCACCTTCACCACCGACTCCGGGACCGACCTCGACGAGATCCGCGCCGTACCCGGTGTGACCTCGGTGGAGGCGCGTCCCGAGGGGGCCGGGAAGGTGGCCGTCCGGGTCCGTACGACCGAGAGCGACGAGACCTTGCGGCGCATCGCCGCGGAGCCGAAATGGGCGGCGTCGGAGCTGGCGATCACCCGGGGCGGCATGGACGAGGTGTTCCGCACCCTCGCCACGAAGACCACGCGGGCCGAGGAGCCGAGCGAATGATTCCCACACTCACTCCCGCCTTCACGCAATTGGTCAAGGCCAACAGCCGGGAGCTCTTCCGGGACGGCAAGACCATCTTCTTCGTCCTGCTCTTCCCGCTGCTTTTCGTCGCCATGTTCATCGGTATCGGCCTGCTCAACACGGGCGGCTCGTACAAGATGGCCGTGACGCCCGCGAAGAATCAGCAGGAGATCATCCGTGAACTGTCGCACTCCAGCGGGTTCAAGGCCGAGCCGTGGCACAGGAAGAGCCTTCCGGAGAACGGCGATCTGGCCGGTTACGACGCGATCGTCTATCCGTCGGCCGCATCTGGCGACCGCGCCATGGTGGTCGTCGACTCCGCGAAGTTCGGTGCGCTGAAGGGCATCCGTTCGGCGCTCGGGCACAGCGGGATCTCCGCCTCGAAGGTGGATTTCCGGACCCCGGACGGCGGAAAGCCCTTCGACCCGATCAAGATCTCTCTGCCCACCGCGCTGCTGATGGCGCTGATGTCCATGGCCTTCTTCGGCACGGCGACCCCGCTGATCGCGCTGCGGGCCCGCGGCACCCTGCGCCTGCTGGGCACGACCCCGCTGCGCAGGCGGACCTTCGTACTGGCCCAGGCGCCGGTGCGGCTGGCCCTGGTCGCGGTGCAGCTGGTGGTGCTGGGGGCGATCGCGGTCGGGCTCGGGTTCCTGCCGGCGGTGGACGCCGTGCGCGTGCTCGGCACGGGGTTTCTCGGCGCCGTGATGCTCTTCGCCTTCGGGTATCTGGTCGCCGCCTGGATGCGCAACGCCGAGGTGGCGAACGGGCTGCTGGCCGTGCTGATGCCGCTGGTCCTGTTCGCCAGCGGGCTGTTCCTGCCGCTGGACCTCCTGCCCTCGGTGGTGCGGGACGTCTCCAAGGCACTGCCCACCACCTATCTGGTGGACGCGCTGACGCATGACTTGACCGGTGCCCCTTCCACGTACGGCCTCACCCTCGACTGGCTGGTCCTGCTGGCCGGGGCGGTGCTCTTCGGCGGGCTCGCCGCCCGCCTCTTCAGCTGGGACCAGGGAGAAGAACGATGACCACATCCTCGCTACAGTCCGGCCTGGGCCGGCTCACCGATCTGGACGCCCTGGTGGGGCCCTACGGTCTGGTCAGCCGCACGCAGCGGCTGCCCAACCACCCGGGTGACGCCCGCTTCCCGATCTTCACCGCCTCGCTCGGCGACATCGCGCACGTGTCGGAGAACGTCGCCGTCTCCGTACGGGGACAGGGCGCGCGCGGTGACATGGACGGCGCGGGCGGCGCGCCGGATCCCGAGCGGGCCGCCCGGCTGAGCGTGGCCGAGGCCCTGGAGCGCTACTCCACCTGCGTCGAGCAGCCCGAGTGGACCATCTGGGCCACCGCCGAGGAGCTGGGCGAAGAGGCGCTGGACCTGCGGAAGTTCCCCCGCTGCTCGCCGACGGAGCTCGCGCACCCCAAGGCGCTGACCGTCGACATCGACACCCGGGCGCCGATGCGCTGGGTGCGGGGCTGGTCGCTCACCCGGCGCGAGCCGAAGTGGGTGCCCGCGGTCCAGACGTGGATGCACATCTCGCCGCTCTCCGCGGGCGAGCGCGCCTGGAACCCCATCTCCACCGGCTGCGCCACGCACACGGACCTCGGCCAGGCGCTCGTCAACGCGCTGTGCGAGGTGGTGGAGCGGGACTCCATCGCGCTCACCTGGTACCAGAAACTCGCCCTGCCGCGCATCGAGTTCGACCAGGTCCCGGACGCGCTGGCGCCGTTCCTGGAGAAGTCGCGCAAGAGCCTGGTGGAGACGGTCTTCTTCGACGCCACCACCGACCTGGGCATCCCGACGATCTACTCGATCGACCTGTCCCCGGACAACGAGGTGCTGGGGCAGATGGTGATGTGCAACACCAGCCTCGACCCGGCCGACTCGGTCGCGAAGATCGTCCGCGAGTCCGCGTCGTCCCGCATCGCCATGCAGGCGCGGCGGGAGATGCCGGAGTCCGTCGACGACTTCCAGCACGTCTTCCACGGCGCGTCCTACATGGGCCGGCCGGACCGGCGGTCCGACTTCGACTTCCTCCTGGACAGCCCCGCGCGCCGGGCGTTCAGCGAGATGCCGGCCATGACCACCGGGGAGAGCGGGCGCGACCTCGCGCTGCTCGTCGATCTGCTCGACCGCGCGGGCTACGAGGCCGTCGCCGTGGAGTGCACCACGGACGAGGCGCGCGACGTGGGCTTCCGCGTGGTGCGGGTGGTCGTACCGGAGCTGATGCCGCTCTCCTTCACCCACCGGGCCCGCTATCTGGCCCACCCGCGGCTCTACGACGCGCCGCGCCGGATGGGCCACCCGGTGCGCCAGGAGGCGGAGATCAACCCGCTGCCGCAGCCGTTCGCCTGAGCCCGGGCGCCAAGACCTGACACGTTTCGGAGAAATGGACTTCCATGACCAAGGTGCATGTGCTCGCAGTCGGTGACTTCGGTGTCGCCGTCGCGGAGCGGCTCCGCCGGGAACACGACGGCGTCGTGGTCACCACGGACCGGGACGGCCATCTGCGGTACCCCGCCGGCTGGCCGCGGGCGGACGTCCGCGTCCTGGTCTCCTGGCGCGAGGTCCCGCACCTGGCGGACGTCCTCGACGCCCGGTCGGCCGACTGGCGGACGCCGTGGTTCCCCATCGTGGCCGAACACCCGCGGCTGCGGATCGGTCCGCTGGTCGTACCGGGCGCCGGTGCCTGCTACCGCTGCTTCGGCAAGCGCCGCAAGCAGCACGAGCGGGACAGCGCGATCACCTCGGCCCTGCACGCCCACTACGACGCCACGCCCACGGCCGGCCCGGAGGGCTTCCTCCCGCAGCACGTGGCGCTGGCCGCCGGCTCCGCGCGCGACCTGCTGCACCGCCTGGAGAACGACGGCGGACAGCGGGACGCGGGGACCGTACGCCACTGGCACCTGCTGGAACAGCTCATCACCAGCGCGCGGGTCGTCGGCGTCCACGGCTGTGACCGCTGCCGGACCCGCGCGGGGGCGGGCCCGGCCGGTTCCAGCTGGCAGGACCTGGCCGACGACCTGGCCCCGTGGCTGCCCGCCAAGCGGCCGTCCGCGCCGGGCACGCCCACCCCGGTGGCCGCGCCCTCGATCCCCGCCCGTCAGTGAGGTAAAGGCCATGGCCGACAGCAAACTCATCTCAGCCCAGGACATGCGCCGCGCCGTCGCGACGGACCCGCAGTTCACCGCGCCGGTCCGGCCGGCGCTCTGCCGGGGTCTGGTGCTGCTCCCCATCGAGGGCGGGCTGCTCGTCGAGGGCTCCCCGACCCGTCAGATCCTGCGTGGCACGGCCACCCGGGACCTCATCCCCAAGCTGCTGCCCCTCCTGGACGGCACCCGCGACCAGGAGGCGATCGCCGAGGCCGCCGGGGTGCCGGTGGAGCACGTGGCCCAGGTGGTCGCGCTGCTGTACACCTGCGGGCTGCTGGAGGAGGGCGACCCCTCCGGCACGCACCCCGTCGACGACGCCGAGGCCGGGAGCGGCGCGGCGCACGCCGCCCGCTACTGGTCGCGCAGTCTCGACTCCACGCGCGTCAACCGCAACACAGCCGAGGTGCTGGACCGGCTGCGTGAGACACGCGTGACGGTCGTCGGTGACACCGAGTTCGGCGCGCAGGTGGCCGAACTGCTCCTCGCCGCGGGCATGGAGCGCGCGGCGCGGGCCGACGTCTCGTCGTTCCCCTCCGCCGACCGGCCCGACCTGGTGATCGCACTCACCGAGGACTCGTCGACGAACCTGCGCGGCGTCGCCGACTGGTGCGCGGAGCACGATGTTCCGCTGATCCCGGCCCGGTTGACCGACGGCATGCTCGACGTGGGCCCCTACGTCGACACGAAGTTCACCGTCTCGTTCGCGGAGGCGGAGCGGCAGCGGGTCACCGCACCGGCGCCCGCCGAGCGGTCGTACGTACCGGCCCCGGCGGTCCGGCGTGCCCTGGCCGCCTCCCTCGTCGCCAACCAGGTGACCACGGTCGTCGGCAGGGTGGGCTCCGCGCCGGTGCTGCGCGGGCTGCTCCGGGCCGACCTGGTCGAGTGGACCCAGACGGTCCATGTCGTCGCCCAGGTGCCGGACGTCACGGACGCGCGATCGACGCTGACCGAGGCGGGCGTGCCGCTCGCCCTGGCCTTCGAGGCGTCGGTCGGCTTCCCGCCGCGCAAGCTGCTCAACCCGCGTGACCACCAGGCTCATTACAAGCCGGGCAACATCGCGCTCCAGCACGACAGCAAGCGCTGGCCGAGCGCGCGGACGCTGGAGCTGCCCCGCGAAGGCGCCTTCCCGTACACGCCGTTGGGCCTGGACGCGCCGGAACCGGCATCGGGCGTCGACCTCGCCCGGCTCTCGTCGGTGCTGCTGCGGGGCGCCGGGCTGCGCGACGAGGCCGAGCCGACCCGCCAGGTGCAGCGGTGGAACCCCACCGGCGGCAACCTCGGCTCGGTGCAACTGCACGTCGTCGCCAACGGCGTGGCCGGGCTCGAGGACGGCACCTGGGGCTATCTGACGCACTCCCACGGCCTGGCCCGGCTCTCGGGTGCCACGGACGCGGGAACGGGGCACACGGGGCAGCCCGTGGCCGTCGTGCTCACCGGGGCGCTGGCGCGGGTCGCCTCGAAGTATTCGGGTTTCGCCTGGCGCGTCGTCCATCTCGACGCGGGCGTGGCCATCGCGCAGATGAGTCACGTGGCCCGCTCCCTGGGCCTCGACGCGCGGCCTCTCGACCGCTGGGACGACCTCCACCTGGCCGGCCTGCTCGACCTCGACCTCGACGCCGAACCCGTCACCGGTGTCCTGCTGCTGCGGCCCTCCGCCGCGAAGGAGTCCTGATCATGGAGACGACGCGCGTCGGCGAACCGAACGACCGCCGGATCGACCTGCTGCCCGACCACGGCGACGTGCTCAGGGAGCTCCAGTCCCGCAGCCGTCTGACCGCCGAGGACCTGCTGGAGGCCGCCCCGGCCGCCGACCCCGCGCTGCGGGAGCCGCTGGCCCCGGCCGACGCGGCCGAGGCGCACGGCATCAGCGCCGTGAGCGCCCCGCCGGCCCTGGTGGCCCTGGAGACCGCGCTGCGCCGCCGCAAGTCCGTACGGGCCTACGACGGCGAGCCGGTGCCGGTCGAGCTGCTCGCCTCTGTCGTACGGCAGGCGGCCGACTTCGACCGGTCGGCCTGGCCGGACCACGAGGGCGGCGCGGGGCTGGAGTTCCTCGTCGCGGCCCGCTCGGTGGCCGGCCTGCCGCAGGGGCTGTACCTCCACTCCGCCGACCGGGGCGACTTCACCCCGCTCGCCGAACTGCCGGACGGCGAGGCGGCCGCTGATCTCGTCCTCCAGCTCGAGTACGCGGACGCGCCCGCCATCGTGATCGTGTGCGGGCCGCTGGCGGCGTCGCTCGACCGGCACGGCGAGCACGGGCACCGGCTGCTGCTGACGCGGGCCGGCGCGGCCGCTCAGACGGCTTGGCTGGCGGCTCTGTCGCATGGTCTCTCCGGCAGCATCTTCGCCGGGTTCCTGGCGGCGGCGCTCAAGCCGTTGGTCGCGGTGGACGGTTATCGGAACGTGCAGTTGCTGGCGTTTTCGCTGGGGTACGAGGCCCGCTGACGCGGGGGGCGGATTTCAAGCGCGCCCGGTCGGCGCCTGCTGCGCTTTGTTCCCCCCTTCCGGCTGCATCTGATGTGCGGCTCCGCCGCGCGGGGTGCGTGCCCCCAGGTCCCCGGCTGTGGGCCGATTGGCGCCTGCGGCGGGCTTCTTCCCCAGCCCCGCCCCTTCCCGAAACCGGGGGCAAGCCCCCAGGCCCCTTCATGTGGGCGCCCGATTCAGCCCGTCCGGCCCTTGAGGACGCGCCCGCAGGCGGCAACGGGCCCGCAGCCCGGGGCCTGAGGCGGAGCCGCACATAGATGCGGCCGGGAAGGGGCGGAGCTGCGAAACGAGCACGCCGCGGGCGCACGCAGCCCGCACCGGGCCACACACCCGCATCACCACAGACTCCGTGCCCTCACCGAGGACACGGCTTCACGCGAGGACACCCGTCCTCCCATCCGAAGGAACACGAACATGCTCGCTCAGAACACCGAGCCGATGACCCTCGACCTCTTCGCCGAGGACACCTCCCTCGTCGTCGACACCCTGCCCAACGAGGCCGCGCTCGCCTCCGTCGCCACGGTCGGCTCGCTGGGCTGCCTGACCTGCCCCGGCTCGACCTTCATGACCAGCGGTACCGCCAGCTCGCAGGGCTGAGCCGGGCCGCGGGAAACAACCGACCCTCCTGAAAGGAGCACTCCATGCGTGAGATCGACCAGATCGATCTGTTCGCCGAGGACGCCGCCGGCCTGACGGCGGAGGTCCTCGACGACGCGGCCCTGCTGGGGACGTGGGGTTCATTCGGCACGTTCACCAGCTTCGCCTGCCCGGCGTCGAGCGCGGCGACCAGCGCCAGCGCCTCGTCCGCCGGCTGACCGAACGACTACCGGAGAGAAGGACTCACCATGAACGACCAGACGCAGGTCGACCTCTTCGCCGAGGACTTCGGCGCGCTCCAGGTCGAGCAGCTGAACGAGACCGTGCTGCTCGGCACCTGGACCTCGACCAGCACCATCGGCTCGGCGGGTTCGACCGCCTCCACCGCGAGCACCGCTTCCTGCACCAGCTGAGGCCCCGGGCCTTCCGGAAAGGATCTTCACCATGCTTCGCACCGACTCGGTGATCAACGACGCGTTCGCGATCGACCTCAGCGTCGAGGACATGACCGTCGAGCAGCTCGACGAGGCGGCCCTGCTGGGCACCGCCGGCAGCTTCGGCACGGGCGCCTGCGCCAGCTGCCCGGCCGCCTGCTTCACCAGCGCCGGCTCGTTCTCCTCGGCGGGCTGATCACTCAGGCCGCCGCACCGCTCGTGAGCTGAGGCCATGAGCAACGCCGCCGGGTCGGCAATGTGCAAGATTGCCGACCCGGCGGCGCCACCCGTCAGTATTCCCCAGGAGGTCAGCCATGCGACTCCCCGCAGCGGCCACCACCCGTACGAAAGCCGCGCCCGGTGACGCGCGTGCGCGGCACAGTGCGCAGGCGCCCGAGGACACCGCCTGGCTCGACACCGCGCCGCTCGCCCTGAAGGACTCCATCGAGCAGATGGACGGCATCGACGGGCGCCCCCTGCTCTTCGACACGGAGACCGGGCAGTACGTCGCCCTGTCCCGCGCCGGAACGGCCATCCTGGCCCTCCTCGACGACGCTCCCACGGCCCGCGAGGTGGTCCGCCGGGTGACGGCCGCCTCCTCCGCGGACCCGGACCGCATCGAGACCTCCGTCGTGCGTTTCCTCGGGGAGCTGCGGCAGGCGGGCGTGCTGACCCTCGCGCCTCAGGGACAGAACCGCAGACAGCGGCTGATGAAGCACTCGCTGCGCCAGCGCATGCCGAGGTTCGCCCTCACGCGCTCCGTGCACGTCCTGCTGGAGCCCGTCGCCCGCGTCCTGCGGAGGCTTCCGGTCGCGGCGGTCGTCACCTGCTGGCTGCTGCTGGTGGCCGCGGGTGCGGGCACGGTCTGCGCGGCCCTCGCGGAACGCGGCGTACCGCACCTGTCCTCCTGGGCCTGGCTGGCCATGCTGCTGCTCGCCGCGCAGATCGCCGTCCACGAGCTCGGGCACGCCCTGGTCTGCCAGTACCTGCGGGTGCCCGTGCGCGAAGCGGGCATCACGCTGATGCTCTACGTCATGCCGGTGGCGTACGTCGACCGGACGGACGCCTACCGTGTGCGCAGCCGTGCCCCCCGTGTGCTCATCGCCCTGGCCGGACCGCTCAGCGACGCCATCTGGGCGGGCGTGACCGCCGTGGTGCTGCTGTCCACGCACGGCGCCGTGGCCGACGTGGCCGGCGCGCTGCTCTACTCCCAGCTCTTCCTGATGATGATCAACCTCAATCCCCTGCTGCCGTCGGACGGTTACCAGGCGCTGGAGTCGGCCATGGGTTCCGTCAATCTGCGCGGCCGTTCCTTCGCCTATCTGACGCACCTGGTCACCCGCGTGCCCCTGCCCAGCCACCTGCTCGCCGCCTCCCGCGCGAAGCGGGCCGGCTATCTGACCTTCGGCGGACTGTGCCTGGCCTACGGGGTGTTCATGGTCGGCGCGGTGCTGCTCTCCTGGTGGCACATCATCGAGGCGGTGCGCGGAGCATGACGACCGCCCCGTCCCTCACCTCCGTGGACAGGCTCACCTCTGCGGACAAGCCCGCTTCCGCGGACAAGCCCGCCTCTGTGGACGCACTCGCCCCCGCGGACGATCTGATCCCCTCCCTGTCGCCCTTCACCCTGCACCGGGTCAACGGCCTGCCGGTCGAAGCGCTCGACGTGGCGCTGCGGGAGACCTCCGCCTCCCTCGCCGCCGAGACGGGGCTGGAGGCCGAACTCCGCTCTGTCGCGGGCCCGCTGGCCGACACCCTGCACGCCGTGGTCCCCTCCCTGGACGGAGCGCCCGGCGTGCGCCGCACCGTGCTGGCACTGCGCCGCGCCGTCCACAACGGCCGCCCGTACGTCCTCACCGGCGACCAGGCCCGCGAGGTGGACGCCGTCCTGGACCCGGCGGCCCGCGAGCTCACCCACCGCTGGCTGGACCGGATGCACCGTCTCACGGAGGCCCGGACCGAGACGGACGCCGCGTATGCCCGGGAGACCGCCGCCGCCACCGAGCGGCTGCGCGAGCTGCTCACCCACCGGGGCCTGTCCCAGGGGCTCGCGCACGCCGCCCCGGGGCTGCTGCGCCATCTGACCCGCAAGCCGCTGCACCCGCACGGCAAGGCGTCCCGCGCGGTCTTCGGCTACGCGTCCCGCGCGGCGCTCAAGACGAGCCCCTTCTCGCGGCTGACGGCGGTCGCGCTCGACGGCGGTACGGCCGACGGCCGCGCGCTGACCTACGTCTCCCAGCAGCACGTCCGTTCCTGGCTCGACCTGCTCGGCCGGGACGAGCGGTTCGCCGCGGCCTTCGAGGCCGAGCCCAACGACGCGGTCCGCCACGTCGCCGGGCGCCCGTACGTCATGGTGCCGTCCTACAACCCGACGGCCGAACTCGCCTGGCGCTCGGACACCCTGGCCGACGCGAGCCTCTACGCGCCGCTCGTGGAGGAGGTGTCCTCCTGGCCGCGCATGCGGGTCACCGAATGCCTCGAAAGGCTCGGCGGGAAGGATCCCTTCGCCGCCTATGTGCGGCTGCTGGACACCGGTTTGCTGCGTATCGTCACCCCCTGGGTGAACGCGGAGGAGCGCCCGCTGTCGGCGCTGGCCCGGGCGCTCGACCGCCTGGACGCCCCGGAGGCCGCCCGGACCGCCGCCCTGCTGCGTGAGGTGGAGGCGGAAACGCACGCCCTCCACGAACTCCCGGGCCCAGAGCGGCTGTCCGTCGTCGACCGTCTGGAGAGCGTCACGCGGACCACCGACGACGCGGCGCTCCCGATGGCCCCGTTCGCCGCCTACGAGGACGCGGTCTCCGACATCCCCGTGGAGCTTCCCGGCGGGCACGTCGGAAGCGACCTGGCCGAGCTGGGCCGGACCGTGCGCCCCTATGTCTTCCGCTCCTACCTCTACGACTGGCTGGTCGAGGAGTTCGTGCGGCGGTACGGCGAGGGCGGCCGGTGTGACGACGTCGTGCGGTTCCTGTGGGAGGTGGCCGCGGATCCCGCCCATGGGCAGCGGCTGTCGCACGCGCTGATGGCGGACTACCGGGCGATCGGCACGCCCACCGAGCGCGCCTGGCTGCCGGTCGGCCGGAGCAGCGCGCCTCCGACCACGGCCGTGCTGTACCAGCTCGCGGCCGAGTCGGCCGACGATGTGCGGGCGGGGCGGTACAAGCTGGTCGTCAACCAATACAACCCCGGAATGGGCGGTTTGGTCGCGCGCTTCCGCAAACTGCTGACGGCGGAACGCCCCGGCGAACCGGACCTGACCGAGGGCCTGCGCGCCTGGATCGGCGACTCCTTCCCCGAAGCCGAGCCGTTCCAGGTCACGTTGAGCGGTGACGTCAACGGCATGCACTACGCCGCCGACGGCGTGCTGCCGCCGTTCCACTGGCCCGGCGAGCCCGGGTCCGAAAGCGTGGCACCCGACGGCGCGCCCGTCGCCCTGCACCACGACGCGGAGAACGGCACCCTGGAGATGACGGGGACGCTCGGCCAGGCCGTCGCGCCCGTGTACCTCGGCGTCGTCCCGTCCCATCTGGTCTCCGGTGTCGCGCGGTTGCTGCTCTGCCTGGCCGATCCGTGGGTCAACGGCTCCCGGCTGTGCTGCACCCGCAGCCCGCTGGACACGGACCCGCCGCTCCCGGAAGGGACGGTGGAGGAGCTCCCCCGTGACGAACGGGGCCGGCTCGTACTGGGCCGCCGCACCTGGCGCTTCGCGCCGGGGCAACTGCCGCGCCCGGAACCCGGCGAGGGCGCCGAGGAGTTCTTCCGCCGGGTGCACCGCTGGCGCACCGGCCACGGCATGCCGGACGAGGTCTTCCTGTCCCTCAGCGGCTCACCCTCGGTGTCGTCGGCGGCCGTCCGCAAGCCGCTGTGGCTGTCGTTCCGCAGCCCGCACGCCGTCTGGGCCGCGGTCCACCACACCCGGGACCTCGACCCGGCCACCAGCGTGCGGCTGGCCGAGGCCCTGCCGGGGCCGGCCGGGCACTGGGTGCGGGACGAGGACGGCATGCGGCACGCCAGCGAGCACGTGTCGATGCTGCGCTGGGACCGGCCGCGGCCGGGACGAGAGAACAGCGGGCACGGCCCCGCTCCCTACGCACGGCTGGAGCAGCGATGACCATGTCGCCACGACCCGCCACGCCGGACTCGGCCGTGGACGCCGGAGGCTGGTGGTACGCCCGCCTGTACCCCGGCGGCCTGGAGCGGCTGGACGCGTCCGTCGACCGGCTGCTGCCGCCGCTCGTGGACCTCGCCGCGGAGTCCGGCGCGGACCGGTGGTTCTTCATCCGCTACACCGACTGGGACGGCCCCCACCTGAGGGTGCGCTTCCACGGCGGCCGCGACCTGCTGGACGCCCTGCACCGCCGCCTTCCGTCACTGCGGGCCGACTGCGTCCGGCTGGGGCGCGAGAGCGCGCCGGAGTACGACCCGCTGTTCGCGATGGACCTGCGCCCCTTCCGGGGGCGGCGGGACGGGGCGGACGTGGGGCTGTACGAGCCCGAGGACGACAAGTACGGCGGGAGCGTGGGCACCCGGCTCGCCGAGGAGGTCTTCGAGCACTCCAGCGACTTGGCGCGGTGGGCCAACGCCTACCCCAGGCTGCCCGACCGCGCGGCGCTCGCGGTGCTGCTGCTGCGCGGGGCGGGCGAGGCGTTGCTGCTCGCCAGCGCCGTCGGTGAGGAGGGCGCGATCGGCCCGGCGCAGTTCTGGCCACGGCACCTGCAGTGGTGGACGCAGGACGCCGGGAGCAAGGCCCCGGGCCTGCGTGATCTGCTCCGGCGCAGCGCGGAACGCGACGAGCGGGGGCTGCGGCAGCGGGCGGAGGCCCTCGACGCCGACCCCGTCGTGCGGCGGTGGACGGATTCCTGGACCGCGGTGCTGACGACGTACCTGAGCCGCACGCGCCGTCATCAAGTGCCGCGCACGACCGGCCATCTCGTTTTCCACCAGGCACATATGATGCTCAACCGGCTCGGCATCCTGCCTCGTGAAGAGGCGATGCTGGGAATCATCGCGGCGTCTATGCGGAATGAAACGGCCCTCCCCGGGCAGGGCTGACGGTAGCCCGGTGACAAGGAACAGCACGACGGCGGCAGCCGGAGGACGGAGAACTCACATGGAACAGCAGGCGTCGGCAAACGGGGGTTCCCCGCTGGTCCTCATCGCCGCCCTGGCCGGAATCGCGGCGGCGGTCGGCGCGGTCGTCTTCCAGGAGACCGCGCCGCGCGCGGTGCTCATAGCCCTCTCCGTCGTGCTCTTCGCCACGGCCGGGAATGTCTGGCGGAGCCGGAAGAACCGGAGCGCCGGAGCGTAGTCGGCCACCGGGGAAACGCCGGGGCCGGATGCGGTGCGCACAGCACGGCATCCGGCCCTTTCACTTGGCATACGGCCCCTGTCGCCTTTTTGAAAGCGTCAGGCGCTCAAGGAGAGTTCCTGGGTCAGCAGGGCTATCTCGATCCTGCTCCTCAGTCCCAGCTTCGCCAGGATGCGGCTCACATGGGTCTTCACGGTGTTCTCCGCCACCTGCATCCGGCGGGCGATCTGCACATTGGACAGGCCCTTGCTCAGATAGCACGCGACTTCCTGTTCCCGCCGGGTCAGCGATCCCAGGCCGGGCAGTCCGACGGCCGGCGAGGTCTCCGGCGGCTTCACCGACACGGCGTGCACGAAGGAACGGACCACGGTGGGATCGATGAATCCCTGGCCGCTCGCCACGAGGTGCACGGCCTGCACGAGTTGGGCCGGGGTGGCGTCCTTGAGCATGAATCCGACGGCGCCCGCCTGAAGGGCCCGTCTGACGTGTGCCGCCAGGCCCAGCGCCGTCAGCACCAGGACATCGCACCCCCGCTCCACGATGCGCCGGGTCGCCTCGATCCCTCCGGCCGTCGCCAGATAGGCGTCCAGCACGACGAGATCCGGATTGAGCGCCTCGCTCATGCCCACGGCCTGCTCGCCGGTGCGCGCCTCCCCCAGCACCTCGATGTCCGGATCCCCCTCCAGGACGCTCACCACCCCCGCGCGCATCGCGTCCTGACCATCGGCGACCACCAGTCGTACCACCACAAATCCCCCCTACGGAACCCGCGCCCCGTCCGCCGTCACACGGCGGGGCGGCGCCCCTCTCAGCGGCCACGAGCCCCACCGCTCTAGACTCACATGCAAGTGCGCCGATCCACGACATTCACCTGAGTGGAACTCCCGGCGGAGCTTAGCCCGGCGGTGGGGGCGATTCAACTGTGGTGAGAACGGCGGAGTCCATGTACGTTTACACGGGTGGAGAAGAGGGCGATGCCGTGGGAGGCGTCATGAGCGAGCGGGCGAGCCGTAGTCTGGCCGACAAGCTCAATCACCTTTTCGCCAGCGTGAAGCCAAGAGGGGGCCAGGAGTACAGCAACGAGCATGTGGCCGAGGCCATTCGCGCGGGCGGCGTCACGATCTCGCAGAGCTACATCTGGCAGCTCCGCAAGGACAAGAAGCAGAACCCGACCCTCAAGCACGTGCAGGCCCTCGCGGACTTCTTCGGCGTACCCGCCGCGTATTTCTTCGACGACGAGGTGACGAGCCGCGTCGAGAAGCAATTGGAGCTCCTCAAGGCCGCGCAGGAGCGCCGGGAAGAGGATGCCGCCGGCCCGGATGTGAAGCTGATGGCAATGAGGGCCGGTGAGCTGTCCCAGGAGCGCCGCCAACAGGTCATGGATCTGCTGGACGTCGTCTACCGGCTGGAACAAGCGGAACGCCGGGGAGGAATGGACTCCCCCGGCTGAGGAGTGAACGTGAGAGAGCGGGAGCTACGGCGCCGTTGCAAGCGCGAGCTTCGCGCCCTGGACATCCAGCCGCCCCTGGATGTGGCGGAGTTGTGCGAACTCCTCGGTGAGCGGCGACAGCGGCCCATTCGCCTGGTGCCCTACTCGCTGCCGATGCCCGGCCCGTTCGGGGTCTGGATCGCCACCGCGTCCGCGGATTACATCCTGTATCAGCAGGAGACCAGCAAGATCCATCAGGATCACATCATCCTGCACGAGGTGGGCCACATTCTCGCCGACCACCACAGCGACGACGCGGACGACGAATTCTGGCGGCAGATGGCTCCGGACATGTGCCTGGGCACCATCAAGCGGGCCCTGCGCCGTACGTCCTACGACGAGCAGCACGAGCGCGAGGCCGAATTGGTCGCCACCATCATCCTGGAATGGGCCTCCGTCCTGGACCGCGTGACCCCGAAGGCGCCGAGCGACCCGTCCTTGCGCCGGGTGCAGTCGGCCCTCGGAGACCGGCAGGGGTGGCTGTGATCGCCTCCGTCGTCATCGTCGGCATCGTCCTCGTCACCTCCGTGTGCTGGAAGGCCTTCCAGCTGTCGAAGGCGCCGCACGACCACGCCCTGCGCGCCGTCACGCTGTGCCTCGCGTGCGCGACCGTGGCCTTCCCCTTCGGCCTCCCGGTGGCCGCCCGCGCCGTCGACGCCGTCACACTCGCCGGCGCCGCCAAGCTCGTGCAGAACGTGCTGCTGCTCAGCACGGTCTACTGCCTGATGTGCTTCTACCTCTACTCGGCCACGGACAGCGACAGGGGCCGCAGGCGCGCCCGGTGGGAGCTGATCCCCCTGTCGGCCACGATCGTCGTGATCACCCTGCTGACCGTGCTCACCCCGAACCACGCGACCGGGCACGTCTACGCCAGCGCGGACATGCGGGTCACGCACGTCGCCCTCTTCTATCTGGTGGCCGGTCTCTATCTGGCCTACGCGCTGGCCTCCGCCTTCGCCTGGACCCTGCGCTACGCCCGCGCCTCGGCGCGACCCCTCGCCACCGGGCTGTGGCTGGCCGCCGGGGCGATGGCCGGCATGGTGCTCTCCAGCGCCGCGCGGGCGGCGTTCATCCTGGTGCGCTGGCTCGGCGGGGACGTGCCGCGGCCGCTCTCCCGGAGCGTCGCACTGCTCCTCGCGCTCTCCATCCCGGTGTTCGTCATCGGTGTGACCTACCCCGGCATCGCCACCCGCCTCGCGGCGTTCCGCGTCTGGTGGCAGCACCGCCGCAACTACCACCGGCTGCGGCCGCTCTGGCTGCTGCTGCACAAGGCGTATCCGCAGGACGCGCTCGGCCGCGTCCCCACCAACCCCTGGCGGGACGCGCTGCGCGTCCGCAGCGTCCACCGGAGCCACTACCGCAGGGTGATCGAGTGCCGCGACGGCCTGGTGCGGATCAGCCCGTACCTCGCCCGCCTCGGCCTCGCCGACGCCGCCCCGGGCAGCGTCTCGCCGGAGGAGCTCGCGGAGAAGCTGCGGCTGGCGCTGCGGGCCTACGATCCGGACGACCAGTCGGCCCAGAAGGCCATCCCCGTGGCGATGCCGGACGGCGACGGGCTCGATGCCGACGTCCGGCAGCTGGTGGCCCTGTCGGACGCGCTGAGAGCCGCGTGAGCCCGGCCCGACTCCCGTGTCGGCGGACAGAGATGAAGCAAGCGATCCCGTACGGAAATGGTGGCGTGATGGACCTCTTGGTCATGGCAGGACGGGTGCTGACGGAGCCCGGCGGCGGCTGCGTGGAGGACGGCGCGGTGTTCGTCCAGGGCGACAGGATCGCCGCGGTGGGCCCCCGGGCCGAGGTCGAGGCGGCCGTCCCGGAGGACGTGCGGCGGATATCGCTGCCGGACGCCACGGTGCTGCCGGGGCTCATCGACTGCCATGTGCACCTCGCCTTCGACGCGAGCGGCGACCCGGTCGGCGCCCTCCAGGAGAGCGACGACGCCGGTCTGCTCCTGGGCATGGCCAAGCGGGCCGGGCAGTTGGTGCGCAGCGGTGTCACCACGGCGCGCGACCTCGGCGACCGCGGCGCGCTCGCGATGCGGCTGCGGGACGCGATCGCCCGGGGCGACGTACCCGGACCGCGCGTGCTCGCCGCCGGACGGCCGCTGACCGTGCCGGGCGGGCACTGCTGGTTCCTCGGCGGCGAGGTCGAGGGCGAGGAGGCCATCCGCGCGATGGTGCGCCGCAACGCGGCCGACGGCGCCGACGTCATCAAGGTCATGGCCACGGGCGGCGGGCTGACCAAGGGCGGGCACGCGACCTGGGAGTCGCAGTTCACCGAGGAAGAGCTCCGCGTCGTGGTGGCGGAGGCCCGCGCCCTCGGCCTGCCGGTCGCCGCGCACGCGCACGGCACGGAGGGGATCGCCGCGGCGGTGGCCGCCGGGGTGAACACCATCGAGCACTGCACGTGGATGACGGAGGGCGGTTTCGACGCCCGTGAGGACGTCGTCGCCGAGATCGCCGCCAAGGGGATCCAGGTGTGCCCGGCGGCGAGCCCCAACTGGCGGGCGTTCGCCGAGCGGTTCGGTTACGAGCGGGCCGACGTGCTGTTCGCGCGCGTGCGCTGGATGGCCGAGCAGGGGGTGTCCCTGATCGCCGGTACGGACGCGGGCGTGCCGCGCGCGGAGTTCGACAACCTGGTGGGCAGCCTGGAGTTCTTCCGCTACCTGGGCTTCCCGGAGGCGCGGATCATCGACATGGCGACCGTCGACGCCGCGCGCGCCCTGGGCATCGCGGAGGAGACCGGGCGGCTGGCAGCGGGGCACCGCGCCGACCTCCTCGTCGTCGGCGGCAACCCGCTGGACGATCTGGAGGCCCTGCGCGACGTCCGCCTCGTGCTGGCCGGGGGCCGGCCGCACGTCCCGGAGAGCGCTCTGACCCGGCTCACCGGAGCGGACCGGGCGTAGACGGAAGAAGGGCCGGAGCGGTGTACCGCTCCGGCCCTCTTCACACACAGCGCGCGGTTACTTGACCGAGCCGCTCCAGGCGGCTTCCTTGTAGGCCACCACGGCCGGTTCGACGCTGACCTCCATGCGGTCGCCGGCCTTCTTCTCGGGCACCAGGTAGAGGTAGGTGCCGCTCACCGACTTGCCCGCGTGCGGGCGGCCGGTGATGCCCTGGCTGAAGCCGATGCCGTTGCGGGTGTCGAAGGTGCGCTCCAGGCCCGCGCCGTCGCCGTCACGCGCCTTGACCGAGGTGAGGTCGAGGTTCACGGTCTTGTCCGTGCCGTTCTCGACGGTCACCTCGACCTTGTAGGCGACGTACCCCTCCTTGGCGCTGTACCCGCTGAGTTCGGTCTTCTCCGGCCGCGCGACCGTGACCTTGAGGCCGTTCGCGTAGCGGGCCGTCTCGCCGAAGTCGAGGGTCTGTGCGTCCGGCTTCGTCAGGCCGTCGTCCTCGTCCTCCTCCTCGGACGGCGTGGGCTCCACACTGGCGGACGTGTCGCGGTCCCGGGCATCCTCGTCGATCCCCTTCTTGACCTCGCCGACGAGGAAGACGGTCAGCACCAGACCGACGACGGACAGGGCGATGCCGACACCACCGAGCGCGGTGCCCACGATCGCCATCGGCTTGTTCGACGCCAGGCCGTTGCGCGCGCGGTTCCAGCCGACGATGCCGAACACGACGGCCAGGACGGCCAGGATCGCCGTCAGCCAGAAGAGAAAGAAGACGAATCCGGTCGTCACCGCGATGCAGCCGAGCACCAGCGCCGTGATCCCGGCGCCGTTGCTGGGCAGCACGGGCGGCGGCGGGGGGAAGCCGAGCGGCGGAGCGGGCGGCAGGCCCCAGTGCGGCGGCGGTACGTGCATGCCGGGTGCCGGGGCCGGGTGCGCCCCGAACGGCGACTGAGGCTGCGTGCCGGGCGGGGGCACCTGCGCGCCGGGGAACGGCGGGACCTGCGGTCCGGGCGCCGGGGGAGCCTGGATCCCGGCCGCCGGAGACATCCGCTCTCCGGCCGGAGCCTGCTCCGTGGCGGAGGAAGGCCGCTCCGTCGCGGACGAGGCCGGCTTCGTCAGGGACAAGGCCGGCTCCGCGCCGGACGACAGGGGCTCCTTCGCGAGCGACGGCTCGGTGCCGGGCGGAGGCTCTGTACGCAGCGACGGCTCAGTCCCAGGCGACGGCTCTGCCCCGGAGGGCAAGGGCTCTGTCCCGGACGGCGGCGGAGGAGTGGACGACGGGGTGGTCATGCACGCGGCTTTCTGGGGCAGGGTGGGTGGTCGAGGGGGTGCGGATGCCTGGGACAGCGCGAATGATCTTGTGGCCTTTGTCAAACTTTTAGGCAAACCTTGACGAAGAGTATCCCGCGCGCCGAGCGCCGCAGCCGCCTGGAGGCCACCGACTGGCCCCGATATCGCACTGGTTACGCTTTTGATCCACTTGGGCACTGTGTGTGTCATGAGCGATGCGTGGATGCGAACGCCCGTCACGCCGGACGGGCGCCTGGGCACACCGGCGGAGCACCCGGGGCGGCGCGACCGGGGGTACCTGGCACGGCGGGCGGCGCTGGCGCGGCCGGCCCGCGGGCACCGGGTGGGCGACCCCTCGCCCCACGTGGCGTACACCGAGAGCGAGCACGCGACCTGGCGCACGGTCCACGCGGCGCTGACCGACGCCCACCGCCGGTACGCGCACCGCGCGATCCTGGCCGCCGCCGAGGGCGCTCCCATCCCCGCGGACCGCGTCCCCCAGCACGAGGAAGTGAGCGCCGAACTGCGGCGCTTGACCGGGTTCGCGTTCACGCTCGCCGGGGGCTTCGTGGACAACCGGCGCTTCCTGGGCTCGATGGAGAGCGGGTATTTCCACGCCGTGCAGTTCGTGCGCCATCCGTCGATACCGCTGTACACGCCCGAACCGGACGTGATCCACGACGTGTTCGGGCACGGCATCCACCTCGCGTCCCCCCGCTTCGCCGAGCTCTACCGCCTCTTCGGGCGCGCGGCCCTGCGGGTGCGCACGCGCCAGGCCCTGGACCTGATCAGCCGGGTGTACTGGTTCACGCTGGAGTTCGGCGTGATGGCGGACCGCGCGGAGACCAAGGCGTACGGCGCGGCGCTCCTCTCTTCCTCCGGGGAGCTCGCGCAACTGGGCCGCTGCGAGATCCGCGAGCTGGACCCGTCCGACATGGTGCGGACGCGCTACCGCGTCTCGGGATACCAGCCGGTGCTCTTCCGCGCGCGGTCGCCGGAGCACCTCGCCGATGTGCTCGCGGAGTTCCTGGAGGACTTCGACGACGAGGAGGGCTCGCGGCTGGCCGTCCACGCGAGCCGCGGCGACCGCTCCTGACCCCGGTGAGCTGGGCGGGAAGCCGGGCCGACGGCGTTGCCGGAGGCTGCCGACGACCTTACCGGAGGCTGGAGTTCCGTACTGATGGGGCACTTCGGGGGGACCGCGGCGGCTCCTCGGCCGCGAAAGTTATCCACAGGCTGTGGCACCCCGCGACACGATGTCGGACCCGCGGCGCAGAATGGGGCCATGACTGAGAGCAACGGGGCCGAGCTGACCAGCGGGACCACGCAGGCCGAGGGGGACACGACGAGCGAGGCGGCGGCGCGAGCGGCCATGCCGGACTGGGAGAAGCGCTTCCGGGCGCCGCGGCTCGGGCTGCCGCAGTGGGCGGAGGACGCCCCGGACCGCTCGCTGTTCGTCTCGAACGTGACGGGCACCTTCGAGCTGTACGCCTGGGACCGCGCGACGGGCGAGCAGCGCCAGGTGACCGACCGGCCGAACGGCACGACGGGCGGCGTGCTGTCGCCGGACGGCGAATGGATCTGGTGGTTCTCCGATTCGGACGGCGACGAGTTCGGCGTCTGGATGCGCCAGCCCTTCCACGGCGGGGCCGACGAGCCGGCCGCGCCGGGCCTCGCCCCCTCCTATCCCGGCGGCCTGGCCCTGGGCCGCGACGGCACCGCGGTCGTCGGCCGGTCCACGGACAAGGGGGGCTCGACGGTCCATGTGGCGCGCCCCGGTGCGGAGCCCGTCGAGATCTATCACCACGAGGAGTCCGCGGGCGTCGGTGACCTCTCCCACGACGGCACCCTGATCGCCATCGAGCACACCGAGCACGGCGACGCCATGCACTCGGCGATCCGCATCGTGCGCACCGACGGCACCACCATCGCCGAGCTGGACGACACCCGCGGCGGCACGGAGGAGCTCGGGCTCGCGGTCATGGGCTTCGCCCCGGTCGACGGCGACTCCCGGCTGCTGATCGGTCACCAGCGGCGCGGCCGCTGGGAGCCGATGCTGTGGGACGCGGCGACGGGCGAGGAGACCACCCTGACCCTCGATCTGCCCGGCGACCTGCACGCCGACTGGTATCCGGACGGCTCCGCGCTGCTCGTCGAGCACAGCTTCCAGGCACGCAGCGAGCTGTGGCGGTACGGGCTGGCCGACGGCACTCTCAGCCGGCTCGACACCCCTGAGGGCACCGTCTCCGGAGCGCTGCCCCGCCCGGACGGCACGGTGGAGTTCCTGTGGTCCTCGGCGGCGACGCCGCCCGCCGTCCGGTCCACGAGCGGTCAGCTCGTGCTGGAGCCGCCGCGCGTGCCGGGCGGCATCGGCCGCGCCCCGCACTCGGTCCCCGTCAGCGACGTCTGGGTGGAGGGGCCGGGCGGCAAGGTGCACGCCCTGGTGCAGAAGCCGGAGGGCGAGGGCCCCTTCCCGACGGTCTTCGACATCCACGGCGGCCCGACGTGGCACGACAGCGACGAGTTCGCAGCGGGCCCCGCGGCCTGGGTCGACCACGGCTTCGCGGTGATCCGGGTCAACTACCGCGGTTCGACCGGCTACGGCCGCGCCTGGACGGACGCCCTCAAGCACCGGGTGGGCCTGATCGAGCTGGAGGACATCGCGGCGGTGCGGGAGTGGGCCGTGGCCTCCGGCCTCGCGGACCCCGGCCGGCTGGTCCTCTCCGGCGGCTCGTGGGGCGGCTATCTGACCCTGCTGGGCCTGGGCACCCAGCCGGACGCCTGGGCACTCGGCCTGGCGGCGGTGCCCGTCGCCGACTATGTGACGGCCTATCACGACGAGATGGAGGCGCTGAAGGCCCTGGACCGCACGCTGCTGGGCGGCACCCCGGAGGAGGTGCCGGAGCGCTATGCGGCGTCCTCACCGCTGACCTACGCCGACGACGTGCGCGCGCCGGTCTACATCTCGGCCGGCATGAACGACCCGCGCTGCCCGATCCGGCAGATCGAGAACTACGTCGACCGGCTGAAGGAGCGCTCCCACCCCCTGGAGGTCTACCGCTACGACGCTGGCCACGGCTCCCTGGTGGTGGAGGAGCGGATCAAGCAGCTCCGGCTGGAGATCGCTTTTGCGGAGCGTCACCTGGGCCGCCGTCCGGACCGCTCGGAGGCGTAGGGCCGTCGCCGCCCGTGGGGCCGTCGCCGCCGGCAGGGCGGGCCGGTCCCGCGGGCTCGTCCGGGGCGATGCCGAGCGCGAGGTCCCGCGCGGCCTCCACCTCGCGGCGGAAGAGCCGGAACCACATGAAGACGACGAAGCCGGCGAAGACGAACCACTCACCGGTGTAGCCGAGGTTCTGGAAGGACTTGAGGTCGAGACCGCTGCCGGGCGCGGCGGCCGCGGGCACGGGCGTCATCGCCCCCTCGGCCTTCGGCGTCGTGATCCACGCGTCGTAGACCTCGTACGGCACGAGGTTGACCAGCGTGGCCGCGCTGATGATGCCGACCTGCCCCTTGGGCAGGCCGCTGTCCGCCCGTACGCCCTTGGAACCGGGGGCCTCCGCGGACTGGAGGGCGCCGGTGACGGTGACATGGCCGGCCGGCGGGGCGGGGACGGCGGCGGCGTCCGACCGGGAGTCCGGGTCGCCGGGCAGCCAGCCGCGCACGACGGGCAGGGCCTTGCCGCCGTCGGTGCGCAGCAGGGTGAGGACGTAGAAGCCCTTGCGCTCGTTCAGTTCCCGGTCGGGGACGAGCAGCTGGTGTCCGGCGTCGTAGCGCCCGCTGGCGACGGCCTGGCGGCCGGAGGTCACGGTGCTGACCGGCAGCAGATCGGCCAGCGGCTCGGCCGCCGCGGATCGGGCGTCATCGGCCTGCGTCTGCGCCGCGCGGTGCGAGTCGACACGGGCTTCGAAGCGGCCGAGCTGCCAGCTGCCCATGAAGAGGCAGAAGGGGATGGACAGCACGGCGAAGGCGTTGATCCCCCACCAGCGGGAAGTCAGCAGGAACCGATACACACCCCCACGGTACGGGCAGGGCGCCCGCTCTCGGCCAGCACCCCCGGATCCCGGGCCGGGCCGGAGCCCTCGCTACTGCGCCGTGGCCAGGGGGCCCGTGCGGTAGACCGTGCCCGCGCAGGCGTCGTTGATCTTCGTGTCGGCTATCGCCGGTTCGCCGACGTCCGGCGTGTGGCTGAGCACCACGCTCGGCGGGGGCGGCGGCGGAGGCGGGTCGGAGACGGAGGGCTTGTTCCCCTCGGCGGCGGCGCCCGCCGAGGTCGAGGGCGCCGCGCTGCCGCCGCCCGGGGTGGGCGTGGCCCCGCCCGTGTTCTTCGCGCAGCCGGTGGGGCCGCCGCCGGGCGCCGGGATCCAGGCGAACTTCACCTCGTACGCCTGGCCGGGCTGGAGGATGACCTCGCTGGGCTCCGCGGTCGGGTTGGGCAGGCCGGTCGCGGCGTCGCCAGGCGTGTGGTCCACGACGGAGACCCGCGCGCTGTCGGCGCTGCCGCGCGCGCTGGCGGCGACGGTGCCTGGCCCCGCCACCGTACAGACGGAGCGGGAGACGTTGACGACGCGGAAGGCGCCGTAGACCCGGCCGTCCTTGTCGGCGGCGCCGACCGTGCCGGAGCCCTTGCCCAGCTGGTCGCGGTCGCACGTGGGCGAGACGGCCGCGAAGGTGTTCGCGGGGTCGGGGACGGCGCCGCTCGGGGAGCCGGACGGCTTGATCTCGCTGTCCGGCTTGTTGCCCTCGGGCTTGCGGCCGTCGTCCGGCTGCCGGTCCTTGTCCGCGGGGGTGTCCGGCCGGGCCCGCCCGCTGCCCTCGACGACGCCGTCGCTCAGGCCCTCGTCGGTCTCCGGCTGGGCGTTGTGCGCGCTGGCGGTGTTGGCGTGGCGCTCGTCGGTGGTGCCGGTGTCCGCGACGTGCAGGAGCGCGGGCAGCGCCGTGCCGCCGAGGATCACCGCGGCCGCGACGCCGACGAGCGCCTGGCGGCGGCGCGTGCGCCGGGCGGGCACGGCGCGGCGCAGCTGCTCCAGCGCGTCGGCGGAGGGCTCGATGTCGCCCACCGCGCCGCGCAGCAGCCGCCGCAGGGCCTGTTCGTCGAGCGACTCGGGGGACTCGCCTCCGGGCACCCCGGCCGGGCCCGGCTCGCGCTCGGGCGATCCGGGGAGCGTCGGCCACCCATCGCGGCCCTCGCCCGGGCCGCCGTCGCCGGAACCGCCGGCGGACGGGCCCTCGCCGCGCGGGGGGCCACCGGGAAACTGCTGGTTCATGCCGGAGCCTCCATGGCGACACGGAGGGCCGCGATGCCCCGGGAGCCGTATGCCTTGACCGACCCGAGCGAGAGGCCCAGGGTCTCGGCGACCTGGGCCTCGGTCATGTCGGCGAAGTAGCGGAGGACGAGCACCTCACGCTGGCGGCGCTGCAGTCCGCGCATCGCGGTGATCAATTGGTCTCGCTCCAGCTGTTCGTACGCGCCCTCTTCGGCGCTCGCCATGTCGGGCATCGGCTTGGAGAGCAGCTTCAGCCCGAGGATGCGGCGGCGCAGCGCCGATCTGGACAGATTGACGACAGTCTGCCTCAAATAGGCGAGGGTCTTCTCCGGCTCCCGGACGCGGTTGCGCGCGGAGTGCACCCGGATGAACGCCTCCTGCACCACGTCCTCGCAGGACGCGGTGTCGTCGAGGAGCAGCGCCGCCAGGCCGAGCAGCGACCGGTAATGGGCGCGGTAGGTCTCGGTGAGGTGGTCGACTGTGGTGCCCGCTGCCATCGCCTCGTCAGCGTCCCCACGCTGGGGCGGCAGCTGGGTGGCGGGGGTGGCCGGCCAGGGAGCGATCACCGGCATACCGCCCGGCGTGCGCGGACGCGGACGCACTGCACTGCTGCGCCGCGGGGCGGTTGCGATGCTGATGACCTCTGCCACGCCTGTTGGACACGCTTCCCCCCGTCAGGGTTGTACGCGCGGGGCGGCCTGTCCGACGGAACACCGCTCGACGACGCGTCATATGCCCTCATGCGTACCAGCTCTTCCTCGATGCCCCGATTTTGGTGCCACCCCGAGAGACGGCATCAAAGACGCTCCCCGCCCCGCCGGCGGTTGCGGTGCGGGGCCGTGGCCACACCGTCGGACAGGGTGTGAATAGTCGAACACACCATCTGCCCAGCTCAAGAGGTCTGGACCAACGACTTGATCACAGGACCTTCACGAGCCCTCCCGGTCAGGGGACGGTCAGCTCGGCCGCCACGACCTCCGCGATCTGGGCGGTGTTGAGCGCCGCTCCCTTGCGCAGATTGTCGCCGCAGACGAACAGCTCCAGGGCCTTCGGGTCGTCCAGCGAGCGCCGCACGCGGCCCACCCACGTCGGATCCGTGCCCACCGCGTCCGCGGGGGTGGGGAACTCCCCCTCGGCCGGGTCGTCGACGAGCACCACGCCCGGCGCGTTGGCCAGGATCTCGTGCGCCTGCTCCACGGTCACGTCCTTCTCGAAGCGCGCGTGCACGGCCAGCGAGTGCGTGGTGAGCACCGGTACGCGCACACAGGTCGCGCTGACCCGCAGCTCCGGCAGCCCCAGGATCTTCCGCGACTCCTCACGGACCTTCAGCTCCTCGGACGACCAGCCGGCCTCCCGCAGGGAACCCGCCCAGGGCACCACGTTCAGCGCCAGCGGCGCCGGGAACGGCCCCAGGTCGTCACCGACCGCCCGCCGCACATCGCCCGGCTTCCCGCCCAGATCCGTGCCCGCGACCGCGGCCAGCTGGGCCCGCAGCGCCTCCACACCGGCCTGTCCCGCGCCCGAGGCCGCCTGGTACGAGGAGACGATCAGCTCGCTCAGCCCGAACTCGGCGTGCAGCGCGCCCACCGCGACGATCATCGACAGCGTGGTGCAGTTGGGGTTGGAGACGATCCCGCGCGGCCGCAGGAGCGCCGCGTGCGCGTTGACCTCGGGCACCACCAGCGGCACGTCCGGATCCATCCGGAACGCCCCGGAGTTGTCCACGACGACCGCGCCCTTGGCCACGGCCACCGGCGCCCACTGCGCGGCCACCTCGTCCGGCACGTCGAACATCGCGACGTCGACGCCCTCGAACACCTCCTCGCTCAGCGCGAGGACCTCACTCTCCACGCCCCGGACGGTCAGCTTCCGGCCCGCAGAGCGGGCGGACGCGACGAGGCGGACCTCGCCCCACACGTCCGCGCGCTGCGACAGGATGCCGAGCAGCACCGTCCCGACGGCGCCCGTGGCGCCGACGACGGCGAGGGTCGGCCTACGGCCCGTACCCCCCGAGGGGATACGGGCCGCGGGGCCGGTGCCGGTCATCGACCGGTGCCTCCGTAGACGACGGCCTCGTCGCTCTCGGTGTCCAGGCCGAAGGCGGTGTGCACGGCGCGCACGGCCTCGTTCACGTCGTCGGCACGCGTGACCACCGAGATACGGATCTCGGAGGTCGAGATGAGCTCGATGTTCACCCCCGCGTTCGACAGCGACTCGAAGAACGTCGCGGTGACCCCGGGGTTCGTCTTCATCCCCGCGCCGACCAGCGAGATCTTGGCGATCTGGTCGTCGTAGCGCAGCGAGTCGAAACCGACCCGGTCCTTCGTCCGCTCCAGCGCCTCGATCGCCTTGCGGCCCTCGGTCTTCGGCAGGGTGAAGGAGATGTCGGTCAGACCCGTGGACGCCGCCGAGACGTTCTGCACGACCATGTCGATGTTGATCTCGGCATCCGCGATCGCCCGGAAGATCGTCGCCGCCTCGCCCGGCTTGTCCGGCACCCCGACGACCGTGACCTTGGCCTCGGAGGTGTCATGGGCAACACCCGAAATGATCGCCTGCTCCATCGGCTGGTCCCCTCGCGGTTCGTTGCTGACCCAGGTGCCCTGGAGCCCCGAGAAGGACGAGCGCACGTGGATCGGGATGTTGTAACGGCGTGCGTACTCCACGCACCGGTGCAGCAGCACCTTGGACCCGGAGCTCGCCAGCTCCAGCATGTCCTCGAACGAGATCCACTCGATCTTCCGGGCCTTCTTCACGACCCGCGGGTCCGCGGTGAAGACACCGTCCACATCGGTGTAGATCTCGCACACCTCGGCGTTCAGCGCGGCGGCCAGCGCCACGGCGGTGGTGTCACTGCCACCCCGCCCCAGGGTCGTGATGTCCTTCTTGTCCTGGGACACACCCTGGAAGCCCGCCACGATCGCGATATTGCCCGCGTCGACGGACTGCTGGATCCGCCCCGGCGTGACATCGATGATCCGCGCTTTGTTGTGGACCGAGTCGGTGATGACCCCGGCCTGGCTGCCGGTGAACGACTGCGCCTCGTGACCGAGGTTTTTGATCGCCATCGCCAGCAGCGCCATGGAGATGCGCTCCCCGGCGGTCAGCAGCATGTCGAACTCACGCCCGGCAGGGATCGGGGAAACCTGCCCGGCGAGATCGATCAACTCGTCCGTCGTGTCACCCATCGCGGAAACCACGACAACCACACGGTTGCCGTTCTTCTTGGCTTCCACGATTCGCTTGGCGACCCGCTTGATGCCCTCGGCATCGGCAACGGAGGAGCCTCCGTACTTCTGCACGACAAGGCCCACGTGCGCTCCTCGCAGCTATGTGTAATGCGGTCGGCTCAGTCTAACGAGCGACTGCTTTCGGCCATGCGGATACCGCATGCTGAGACGGTTTCGCTCTCGGCGGTCCCCCTGCCCGCCGTGCCCGCTCCCACGCTCGAAGGTAACCCAGCTCACACCCCCCGCGCCGCCCGGGCCGGGGCCGGGGCGCGGGGTGATCCACAAAAAGGCCGGGGGAAAATACCCGCATGATGATCAAGCACTTCTGCTCCGCGCTGCGGAACATGCGCATGCTGCTGAGCTCGCGGTGAGCGCCGAGCGCCCGCCCGCCCCCGCGAGGGCCCGTACGGGGCGGCGGTCGACCCTGGCCGCGGCGGTGGCCGGCGCGGTCTGCGCGATCGCCTCGGCGTATCTGCTGCTGGTCACCGTGCCCGGCGCGCGGGCCGAGGCGCGGCACTTCCGTGCCGCCGCCTCCTGCCGGGCCGACGCGGCGTCGGAGAAGTGCCTGCGGCCGGAGACGGCCACCGTGGACGGGACCGAGACGGTGACCTCGGGCAGTTCGAGGCAGTGGTGGCTCTCGGTCACCCAGGACGACGGCACCGGCCACCGCATCCGGATGGCCGGACGGCCCCGCGTCGCCCACAAGGCCAAGCCCGGTGACCGCGTGACCGTCACCTACTGGCACCACAAGAGCCGCTATGTCGACTTCCGCAACATGCGGGAGGCCACCCACGACGACCCGCGGAACGGCTACCGCCTGCCGTACGCGCTCGCCCTGGCGCTGCTGCCCGCGGCCGCGGGCTCCCTCTGGGCGGCCTACTGCTTCGGCCGGCGCTCCGCGGACGCGCCGCGGCCTCCGCTCCGGCGGCTCGCCATCCCGTCGGCGGCGGCCCTCCTCGCCGCGCTGCTGGGCGCCGCGTCACCGTGGTACGTCCACGGCGTGGGGAAACCCCTGCTGATCACGGGCGTGGCCACCGTGCCCCTGGCGGCCTGGGCCGCCCTCACCCTCGTCCGCCACCGCGAGCGGGCGGACGAGGCGAACGCGCTCGTACCGTCCGGCGGCTGACCGCCGGGAGCCGGGCGCCTCAGGAGCGGTGGAGCCCCAGCGGGCCGCCTATTTCCGCCGCCATCACCCGCCCGGCCTCCTCGGCCAGCTGCTCCTCGGTGGCCGCCGCGTCCGTGTCCAGGCCGTCCAGCTCGTCCAGCGGCTGGTCCAGGCGCACATGCGCGACCAGCGACTGGAGCGCCCGGAGCGACGCGGAGGCCGTGGGTCCCCAGTTGGAGAGGTAGGAGAACTGCCACCACCACAGCGCCTCGCTCACCCGGCCGTCGCGGTAGTGGGCCATGCCGTGCCGCAGGTCGGTGATGATGTCGGCGAGGTCGTCGGAGATCCGGCAGGCGACGGGCGCGGTGCGCGGCACGTACGGGTCGAAGACCTCGGAGTAGACGTCCACGGGGTCCAGCAGCCGGGCGAACCGCTCGCGCAGCTCGTCCACGTCGGGCTCCGGGCCGACATCCGGCTCGTAGCGCTCGTCGGGGAGGAAGTCCTCGTGCGCGCCGAGCCGGCCGCCGGTCAGGAGGAGCTGGGAGACCTCCAGCAGCAGGAAGGGCACGGCGCTGTCCGGCTCGTCACCGCGCGACACCTCGGTCACGGCGACGATGAAGCTCTCGATCGAATCCGCGATCTGGACGGCGAAATCGTCGGGATCGCGCTTGGCGTCATGCAGCGTTGCGTCAGACATCGAGAAGTCGTCTCCCTTCGAAGGCACGCCCGAGCGTGACCTCGTCGGCGTATTCGAGATCGCCACCCACAGGCAGACCACTGGCCAGCCGCGTGACCTTCAAACCCATGGGCTTCACCATGCGCGCGAGGTACGTGGCGGTGGCCTCCCCCTCCAGATTGGGGTCCGTGGCGAGAATCAGCTCGGTGACCGTGCCGTCCGCGAGCCGCGTGAGCAACTCACGGATGCGCAGGTCATCGGGGCCGACGCCCTCGATGGGGCTGATGGCCCCGCCGAGCACGTGATAGCGACCGCGGAACTCACGGGTCCGCTCGATCGCGACGACATCCTTGGACTCCTCCACGACGCAGATCACCGCGGGGTCGCGGCGCGGGTCCTGGCAGACCCGGCACCGCTCCTCCTGGGCGACATTGCCGCAGACGGCACAGAAGCGGACCTTCGCCTTGACCTCGGTCAGGGCGTGCGCGAGCCGGCGGACGTCGGCGGGCTCGGCCTGGAGGATGTGGAAGGCGATCCGCTGCGCGCTCTTGGGACCGACACCGGGCAGCCTGCCCAGCTCGTCGATGAGGTCCTGGACCACGCCTTCGTACACGGATCGAACACTCCTTCTGCTTCTGCGGTTGTCTTCCGGCCGGCGGTTTCCGGGCCGGCCGTTTCCGGTGCTAGAACGGCAGGCCGGGCAGGCCGCCGCCCAGACCGGCGGTCAGCGGGCCGAGCTTGTCCTGCTGGAGCTGCTGCGCGGCCGCGTTGGCGTCGCGGACGGCGGCCACGACGAGATCGGCGAGCGTCTCGGCGTTCTCCTCGGCGGTCCCCGCCTCGGGGTCCACGGCCTTGGGGTCGATGACCAGGTTCTGCAGCTCACCGGCGCCGGTGACGGTGGCCTTCACGAGGCCGCCGCCCGCGGTGCCCTCGACGGGCGTGCGCGCGAGCTCCTCCTGGGCCGCGGCGAGATCCTGCTGCATCTTCTGGGCCTGCTGGAGCAGCTGCTGCATGTTGGGCTGGCCACCACCGGGGATCACGGTTTCGCTCCTGGCTGTCGACGTCAAACCTTCGGTAGCCCGAGCCTACGTGTTCGCCGCTGCCCGCGCCCTATGGTCTACGGCTACGCATCCTGTTCGGTCCGCTGCTTGACCGGAGGCGGGGCGTGAGCGGGCCCGCCGCGCGCCCCCGAGGCCGGAACCACGGGGGCGCCCCGCCGCCCGCGCCTACTCGTTGGCGATCTCCTCGATCACCGTCGCGCCCAGCTCGCGGACGATCAGATCGTGGCCGGTCAGCGCGGAGTCGACCAGATCCGGGTCGTCCTCCTCCGGCATGTCGTCCTCCAGCGCGACCGGCGGGGGCTCCGGCTCCCGGTGGACCGGCGCCGCCGGGGGCGGGCCCTGGCGCTGCTCCCGCGCGGGAGGCGCCGCGGGGGCCTGCGGGGGGCGGGCCGCGAAGCCCGGGGAGGCGGGGGGCGCGGCCGCGGGCCCGCTCTGGCCGCCGCCGGAACCGTGCGTACCCGCGTAATTCACGACCGGGGCGCCACCACCGCCCCCGCCACCGCCGGGCGAAACGACGAGCTCGACCTTCCACTGCACATTGAGCGCGTCGGTGATCGCCTGCCGCAGGACCTCTTCACTGCCGCTGTTGGCGAAGCTGTCCCGCGCGCCGGCGTTCGCGAAGCCGATCTGGAGGGTCGTCCCGTCGAAGCCGACGACGTCCGCGTTCTGGCTGAGCACGATCCACGTGAAACGGCGGCGGTTCTTGACCGCCTCCAGGATCTGCGGCCACATCTGCCGCACCTGGCTCGCGTCCCCGGAGGGCTGCACCGGCGGGGCGGCTTGCTGGGGGCTGCCGTACGAAGCCGGGGCGGGCGCCGCGGGGGCCCCCTGGCCGGGAGCGGCGGCGGACGGCCACGCACCGGCGGCGGGCTTCGCGCCGACGCTTCCCTGGCTGCTGCCCTGGCCGCTTCCCTGACCGGTGCCCTGGCCGGGAGCGGCGGCCGAGGGCCAGGCGCCGGCGGTCCGCGCGGCGGGGGCCGCGGCCGGGGCGCTCTGCTGCTGGGGCGCCGCACCGGGAGCGGCCGCGGAGGGCCAGGCTCCGGCGGGCGCGCTCGGCTGAGCGGCGGCGGGGGCGGGGGCGGGCTGGGCCGGAGCTTGGGGGGCCGGGGGCTGGGCGGCGGGCGGGGGTGTCACAGGAGCGACAGGGGCCGCAGGAGCCACAGGGGCGCCTCCGGAGACCGCCGCGCGCGCGGCCGCGGGCCCGGAGAGCCCCGGGGCGGGCGCCCCGCCGTGGACCTCGGGCCCGGGGACATACCCGGCGGGGGCGCCCCCGCCCGCGAAGCCGCCCGCGAGCGCCCCGCGCTCCAGCTTTTCGAGCCGGGCCCGCACCGAGCGCTCGTCCTCGTACGCCGCGGGGAGCAGCACACGCGCGCAGATCAGCTCCAGCTGGAGCCGCGGCGAGGTCGCGCCGCGCATCTCCGTCAGCCCCTCGTTGACCAGGTCGGCGGCGCGGCTGAGCTCCGCGGCGCCGAAGACGGACGCCTGCGCCTGCATGCGCTCCACGACATCCGCCGGGGCGTCGATGAGCCCCTTCTCCCTGGCATCGGGCACCGCGGCGAGGATCACCAGGTCACGCAGCCGCTCCAGCAGGTCGGCGACGAAGCGGCGGGGGTCGTTGCCCCCCTCGATGACGCGGTCGACGACCTCGAAGGCCGCGGCGCCGTCGCCCGCCGCGAAGGCGTCGATGACGGAGTCGAGCAGCGAGCCCTCCGTATAACCGAGGAGGGACGTCGCCATGGCGTATGTCACACCATCCTCGGCGGCACCGGCGAGCAGCTGGTCCATCACGGACATCGAGTCACGCACGGACCCCGCGCCCGCCCGGACGACCAGCGGCAGCACGCCGTCCTCGACGGGGATCTCCTCCCGGCCGCACACCTCGCCGAGATAGTCGCGCAGCGTGCCCGGGGGCACGAGGCGGAACGGATAGTGGTGCGTACGCGACCGGATCGTCCCGATGACCTTCTCGGGCTCCGTGGTCGCGAAGATGAACTTCAGGTGCTCCGGAGGCTCCTCCACCACCTTCAGCAGGGCGTTGAAGCCCGCCGAGGTGACCATGTGGGCCTCGTCGATGATGTAGATCTTGTACCGGCTGGAGGCGGGGCCGAAGAACGCCTTCTCCCGCAGCTCACGGGCGTCGTCCACGCCACCGTGGGAGGCGGCGTCGATCTCGATCACGTCGATCGAGCCTCTGCCGTTGCGCGCGAGATCCTGACAGGACTGGCACTCACCGCAGGGCGTGGGCGTGGGGCCCTGCTCGCAGTTCAGACAGCGGGCGAGGATGCGCGCGCTGGTCGTCTTGCCACAGCCGCGCGGCCCGCTGAACAGATATGCGTGATTGACCCTGTTGTTCCGCAGCGCCTGCTGCAACGGGGTGGTGACATGCTCCTGCCCGATGACCTCTGCGAAGGACTCGGGGCGGTAGCGGCGGTAAAGCGCGAGGGACGACACACCTACGACGATATCGGGCCCCACTGACAAGTGGTCTCGATCACAGGGACCGCCCGCCCGGGGCAGCCCCGGGAAACACAAGGGCCCCCCACGCACCCGCCAGAGCCCACTTACCCTTGCTGCCTTCCGGCCCTGGGGGAGTTCGGTGAGATAGCGCCACGTGAGGGGCTTGCCCCCAGCCTAGCCGATCCCCACCCCTGCTCGTGCCCCCTCCCCCACCTCACCCCCACCTCGGCAGAACGTGTTCGCGAGCACCCCTCCACGTCTTGTATTGTTTGCGGCGGAGGATTCGCCTAGAGGCCTAGGGCGCACGCTTGGAAAGCGTGTTGGGGGCAACCCCTCACGAGTTCGAATCTCGTATCCTCCGCCAGTGCCTCACCGGGCACGAACCGAAGGCCCCGACCGGGAAACCGGCCGGGGCCTTCGGCGTTCTGCGGCGTGGGCGGCCCCGAGAAGCCGGCCCCGGCCCGATCGTCGTCAAAAAACCGCGCCCGGCAGCCCCCGGGCCCGCCCCTGGGCCGCCTCGTGCCCCGGGCCCGCGCCCGGACCGCCCCCTACCCCCTCCCCCTACTTCACCTCCACCCGCACCTTCCACGGCGTGACGACGAGCGGGCACAGGCGTCCGCCGCCGGAGTGGCAGTGCTTCGCCGCGCTGATCACGGCGATGCCGTCCTTCACCACGTGGAAGCGCGCCGTGGCGTCGCCCCTCGGGGTCTTGTGGCCCGCCGCCCAGTGGAGCACGGCGGAGTCGCTCACCGGGACGCTCCAGGAGTACGTGAGCCCATTCTCGCGGAAGCCGGTGAGCTTGACCTCGATGTCGTCGCCGGTGCGCGCGGACACGGTCCGGCCGTTGTCCGCGTCGGTGAGCGCGACGCGCTCGGCACGTACGGGCTGGGCGGCCGCGGGCACCGGTGCGCAGACGGCCAGGGCCGTCAGTGCCAGTGCCGCGCGCAGAGGGACAGCCTTCATGAACACTCCCGACGAGACGAAGAAGAAGACGGCAGAAGTACCCCATGCTTCCCGGCAGTTCGCCCCGTCAGTGGCGAGAGCGCCCGGAACCACTCCTACGGGTCGCCGGTCGGAGTGGATTCCCCGTCCGGGCGGTGTCGTCGGAGCCTGAAGCCCGTTGTCCCAGAGGCTCTATACGGCGAGGCGCCTGGAGGGACAGCCATGGCAGACGGAACGGTCCTGTTCGCGGTACGGGAGTTGCCGGAGGGCGGAGGTGCCGCGGCCGAGCAGTTGCGCAGGATCCGCGGGGAGTTGGAGGCCCGCGGGTTCGAGGTGCGCTGGGCCGGCACGAGTGACGACGCCCAGGCGGTGCTGCGCACCGAGGCGGGCCTGGCCGCCGCCGTCGTGGACTGGGATCTTCCGGGGCTGGGCAAGGGCGACGGGGGGACGGGCGGCGGCGAGGTGCTGCGCCGGACCGGGCAGCGCTTCCAGGACCTGCCGGTCTTCCTGGTCACGGCCGGCGAGGACCTCGACAATCTGCCGCTGTGGGTCGCGGAGACGGTGATCGGCTACATCTGGCCGCTGGAGGACACGGCGCCCTTCATCGCCGGCCGGATCGCGAGCGCGGCCCGTGGCTATCAGGAGGGCCTGCTGCCGCCGTTCTTCAAGGCGCTGCGCCGCTTCGACGACGCGCACGAGTACTCCTGGCACACCCCGGCCCACTCCGGGGGCGTCGCGTTCCTGAAGTCCCCGGTCGGCCGGGCGTTCCACGACTACTTCGGGGAGCGGCTGCTGCGCAGCGACCTGTCGATCTCCGTCGAGGAGCTCGGCTCGCTGTTCGAGCACACCGGTCCGGTCGGTGACGCCGAGCGCAACGCGGCCCGCATCTTCGGCGCCGACCGCACGTACTTCGTCCTGCACGGCGACTCGACCTGTGACCGCATGGTCGGTCACTTCAGCGTGACCCAGGACGAGATCGCGCTGGTGGACCGCAACTGCCACAAGTCGGTCCTGCACGGACTCGTGCTCTCCGGCGCCCGGCCGGTCTACCTCGTTCCCACCCGCAACGGCTACGGCCTGGCGGGCCCGCTGCCGCCCGCGGGGACCGAGGCGGGCGCGGTCGCCGACCGGGTCGCCCGCAACCCGCTGACGCGGGGCGCCGTGTCGCCGGAGGCGCAGTACGCGGTGCTCACCAACTCCACGTACGACGGCCTGTGTTACGACGCCGTCCAGGTGGCGCGGGCCTTCGCGCCCAGCACGCCCCGGCTGCACTTCGACGAGGCGTGGTTCGCGTACGCCCGCTTCCACCCCCTCTACGCCGGGCGCTACGGCATGGCGGTGGGCCCCGACACCTTCCCCGGGCCCGAGCGCCCCACCGTCTTCTCCACCCAGTCCACGCACAAGCTGCTGGCCGCGCTGTCGCAGAGCGCCATGGTGCATGTGAAGCCCGCGCCGCGGGCGCCGGTCGAACACGACCGGTTCAACGAGGCGTTCATGATGCACGGCACCACCTCGCCGCTGTATCCGATGATCGCGTCGCTGGACGTCGCCGCCGCGATGATGGACGGGCCGCAGGGCCGCTGGCTGATCGACGAGGCGGTGACGGAGGCGGTCCGCTTCCGGCAGACCGTCGTACGCGTCGGCCGGCGCGTCGCGGCCGCCGGTGACCGGCCGGGCTGGTTCTTCGGCGTCTGGCAGCCGGAGACGGTGACCGACCCGGCCACCGGTGACCGGGTGCCGTTCGCCGACGCCCCCGCCGAGCTGCTGCGCACCGACCCGGCCTGCTGGCAGCTGGAGCCCGGTGCCGACTGGCACGGCTTCGCCGGCCTGGCGGAGGGCTACTGCCTGCTCGACCCCGTCAAGGTCACGCTCACCTGTCCGGGCATCGACGCCACCGGGCGGATGGACGAGTGGGGCATCCCGGCGCGCGTCCTCACCACCTATCTGGCCACCCGGAACATCGTGGTGGAGAAGACCGACAGCTACACCACGCTCATCCTCTTCTCCATGGGGATCACCAAGGGCAAGTGGGGCACGCTGATGGACGCGTTGATGGACTTCAAGGCGCTCCACGACGAGGACGCGCCGCTGGACCGCGTGCTGCCCGAGCTGGTCGCCGCCCACCCGCAGCGCTATTCCGGAGGGACCCTGCGCGGGCTGTGCCAGGAGATGCACGACCATCTGCGCCAGGCGCGCCTGGTCGAGCTGCTGGACACCGCCTTCCAGGACCTGCCCGAGCCGGTCGCCCCGCCGCAGCACTGCTACCAGCGCCTCATCCGCGGCGGCACCGAGCGCGTACGGCTGGCCGACGCCGCGGACCGGGTGGCCGCCGCGATGGTCACCGTCACCCCGCCCGGCATCCCGGTCCTGATGCCCGGCGAGAACACCGGCGCCCCGGACGGACCCCTGCTGCGCTATCTGGCGGCGCTGGAGTCCTTCGACCGGCACTTCCCCGGCTTCCACAGCGAGACACACGGCGTGACCCTCGACGAGGACAGCGGCGACTATCTCATCGAGTGCGTACGGCTCATCCCGGCGCAGCAGACCGGCGACGGGAGCGGCGCGCGGCAGGAGGCGCGTTCCTGAGGGAGACGGAGGGCCGGACGGGGCCATGGGCTCCGTCCGGCCCGTACGTCAGGCCGCCGGCGTCTCGCGGTGCGGCGGTCCGATGGCCGCGCCCAGGACGGCGTTGTTGGGGATGAGTGTCCGGCCGTCGTCGGTGCGCAGCTCGACGAACAGCAGGGTCATGTCGGTGACTTCGCCCTCGATGCGGCCGCCGAGCGGGCCCGACTGCACGCTGATCCGCTCGCCGATCGTGAACGGGTGCGCCACCATCAGCACCAGGCCCGCGAAGATGTTGCCCAGCACCGGCTGCGCGGCGATGCCCAGCAGCACACCGGTCAGCGCGCCGCCCAGCAGCAGCTTCCCCCACGGCACCCGCAGGAGGCTCAGGGCGCCCAGGATCACCAGCGCGTAGCCGGACAGCAGGCACAGCACCCGGAGCGCGGCGGAGCGGTTGTCGCTGATCCGGCCGGTGAGCAGCTTCACCAGGTCGTCCGTCGCGCCGCGGACCGCGATCAGGGCGCCCACCAGGAAGACCCCCGCGCTGACGCCGGCGATCACCCGGGAGGTCAGCGACTGGTGGCTGCCCGGGCTGCCCAGCAGTCCGCCGAAGGTGAGCGACACGACGAGCCCGCCGAGGGCGAGCGAGGTGATGACGACGGCCCGCCGCGTACGGATCACCCCGCGCCAGTGCAGCCGTCGCCCGAGGGCGACAGGATCTGCGGTCATGCTGTCGTGGTCCACCGATGAGCCCCTTGTGGTGCGGATGTCGCGCAGCAGACTACCCACGGCCCCGGGGCCGCGAAGGCCGTGCTCCGCTCGCGCCGGACCGGGGCGAGGGTCAAGCCTTGGCCAAACAGTTGCATGCTTGCGCAAGTAAGGGTCTATGCTGCTGGAGGTTCGAAATCAGCAGGCACCTCGTTCGGTGAGGCGTCTGCACGGACACAGGCCACTGACCCCACGACGTCGAGAGACGCCCAGGGTCAGGACAGGTCTCCCCGACTTAAGGGGTGACCCCAAGTGGCTTCCCCGCCAGCGGGGATCACGCCGTGCAGTGCCAAAGCTCTGACGAGTTGGGGTGAACCGGGCATGCCCGGTCCGCTCCTTGCCGAGTCGTCGACGCGCCCAGCGTCCCGGCCGGAAGGAGGCGAGAGACATGGATTGCGGTTGCAGTAGTCCGGGCCATAGTCGGCCCCCGTTCCGCATGCCCTCGCCCTTCTCCGGCACACGGTAACCACCTTCCCCGCGGGCACGACCGTGCCACCGCCCTCACCCGCTCGGCCACCGGCCGACCCGGGTCGCAGTGCTGCGCGCCCGCGGGTGGAACGTGGCCGCGCGCCACCGACTCCTCGCCTGCCCAGGCGTCCGGGAGGCTCCCCATGACCGACCTGATCACCGACACCACCATCCCGGCGCCGCGCAGCGCGGTGCTGGACGACGCCCACATCGGCGACATCCGCGGCGCGCTGGGCACCATCAGGCAGGACGACCACGGCGAACGCCGCGGCCTGTCCGCCAAGTTCAAGACACTGCTCGCCATCGTCGGCCCGGGGCTGATCGTGATGGTCGGCGACAACGACGCGGGCGCCTTCGCCACCTACGGCCAGGCTGGCCAGAACTACGGCACCAGCCTGCTGTGGACCCTGCTCCTGCTGATCCCCGTGCTCTACGTCAACCAGGAGATGGTCCTGCGGCTGGGCGCGGTGACCGGGGTCGGGCACGCCCGGCTCATCCTGGAGCGGTTCGGGAAGTTCTGGGGAGCCTTCTCCGTCATCGATCTGTTCCTGCTCAACGCGCTGACGCTGGTGACCGAGTTCATCGGGATCACGCTGGCGACCGGCTATCTCGGGCTGCCCAAGGTGGCGTCGGTGATCCTGGCCGCCGCGATCATCATCGCCTCGGCGTTCACCGGGTCCTTCCGCCGCTTCGAGCGGGTCGCCATCACCCTGTGCGCGGGCAGCCTGCTGCTCGTCCCCGTCTATTTCCTGGTGCACCCGAAGTCCTCGCAGATGGGCCACGACTTCGTCGTCCCCGTCATCCCCGGCGGCTCCGGCGAGCTGGCCACCGTCATGCTGCTGATCATCGGCATCGTCGGCACGACCGTGGCGCCCTGGCAGCTGTTCTTCCAGCAGTCCTACGTCATCGACAAGCGCATCACCCCCCGCTTCATGAAGTACGAGAAGGCCGACCTGTGGCTCGGCATCGGCGTCGTCGTGATCGGCGCCGCCGCCATGATGGGCATCGCGTCCGCGGCCTTCGCCGGGACGGGGCGCTCCGGCGGCTTCACGGACGCCGGGGGCCTGGCCACCGGCATCGAGGCGCACGCCGGGAAGCTCGCCGGGGCGCTCTTCGCGATCGCCCTGCTGGACGCCTCCGTCATCGGCGCGTTCGCGGTCTCGCTGTCCACCGCCTACGCCATCGGCGACGTCCTCGGCATGAAGCACTCGCTGCACCGCGGCATCAAGGGCGCCAAGGGCTTCTACGCGGTCTACGCCGGGCTGGTCGCCACGGCCGCCGCCATCGTGCTGATCCCCGGCTCCCCGCTGGGCCTGCTCACCGAGGGCGTCCAGACCCTCGCCGGAGTGCTGCTCCCGTCCGCCTCGGTCTTCCTGCTGCTGCTCTGCAACGACAAGCAGGTCCTGGGGCCGTGGGCCAACGGTCCCAAGACCAACGCCTTCACCTCGGCGGTCGTCGGCGTCCTCGTCACCCTCTCGGTCATCCTGACCGCGTCCGTCCTTTTCCCCGGCATCAGCGCGGGCGCGATCCTCGACATCATGGCCGCCTGCGGCGTCGCCGGGGTGCTCGCCGCCGGTTACGCCTTCACCCGGCGGCGCACCGGGACGAAGGAGGACCCCATCGACCGCACCGGCAGGGACACCTGGCGGATGCCCCCGCTGGAGACCCTCGCCCGCCCGGTCATGGCCACCGGCCGCAAGATCGGCATGGGGGCGCTGCGGGTGTACCTCCTGGCGGCGATGGTCCTCGTCGTCGTCAAGCTCGTCGGGGTCGCGCTCGGTCAGTGAACCCGGCTGCGGCGGGCGGTCACCACACCAGCGCGTCGGCCGGGTTGGACTGCCAGTAGGTGACCGCCGCCGAGTCGTCGATCCACGTGCCCTTGGGCAGGGTGAGCGTGGCGGACGAGCCGGCGGTGCCGTCGGCGTCGGGGAGGAAGACCTCCAGCTTCCCGGCCGTACGGCCGTGCGCGGCGCTGCCGTCGCCGGCCGAGAGGCCGATGCCCGCGTACGCGGACTCGCCCGGGGCCAGGGTCACCACGGCCTGCGGGCGGCTGTCCTCGACGGCCCGGGTCACGGCCTGGTCCTCGTCGAAGCGCAGGAAGGGGTAGGCGTAGGCGTCGCAGGCGGTGCGGCCGGTGTTGGTGACGGTCAGCAGGTCGTGGTTGACCGGCCTGCTGACGGGCTGCACCGACACCTTGGTGTTGCCCGCGGTGCAGGCGGCGGTGGTCGCGCCGGACGACGGGGCGGCCTGGCCAGGGGTGGCCGTCAGGGCGACGGCCGCGGCGGCGAACACGGCGGAGGCGGTGAGGCTGAGGGTACGCATGGTGAGCTCCCGTTCGATGTGGTGCGTGCGATGTGGTGACGTGGAACGTCAGATGAGGCCGGTGAGTAGCGCGAGCGTGGTGCTGACGGACGTGCAGAGCACGATCAGGGCCACGACATCCGCGACTTCGAGGCAGGGGCGGATCCGGGTCCGCACGGCGACTCCTGTCCGACGGCGCGGCCCGGCCGTCCGCCGGGCGCCGCTTTCGTGTCCACAGCCTGCGAGCCGCCCCGCCCCGGCGGCAAGGCCCGCCGGGCGTTCGGGGACGCTGGAACGGTCCCGTATAGGCTGAGCTGGGGGGAAATCGCGCCCTGGAACGCGGTCCTGGGACGGGGAATTGCCGGTATGGCCGAGGGAATACAAGAGTTCGCAGCCCGGCTCACCGAGCTGAAGGAGCGCTCGGGCCACAGCTACAGCACCCTGGGCAAGCGGTTGCACATGAGCACGTCCACGGTGCATCGCTATTGCAACGGTGCCGCCGTGCCCACCGAGTACGCGCCGGTGGAGCGCTTCGCCCGCCTCTGCGGGGCGTCGCCGGAGGAACTCGTCGACCTGCACCGCCGCTGGATCCTGGCGGACGACGCGCGCCGCCGGAAGACGCAGGGGGCGGGCGCCGGAACCACGGCCCCGGCCGCGGCCTCCGGTACGACGGAGCCGGCCCGTACGACCGCGCCAACCCGTACGACCGCGCCGGAGCCCCCGGCCGGGCCCGTCGGCACGGCCGGAGCCGCGAGCGCCGACCGCGCTCCGGCCGAACCCACGCGCACACCGCCCCCGGTCGCCGAACCCACGCCCCCTCCGGCCGCCGCCGAACCCGCCCGTACGACGGAGCCCGACCCCTCCGGCACGATCGAAGCCACGGCCCCCGAGCCCGCCGGAACGGCCGGCCCCGCTCCGGCGGCCGAGCCCGGGCCCTCCAGAGCCACCGGCGGAGCGTCCCGCTCCCGCCGCCGTCTCGCGCTGATCGCCGCCGCCGTCGCCGTGCTCGTACCCACCGCCGTCGTCGCCGGGTACGCGGCGACCACCTCTCCCCCGGCGCACCGCGCCGAGAAGAACGCGACAGCGGCCGAGCCGGACTCCGGCCTCACGCGCCGCGCGTCCGGCCGCGCGCCCGCCCCCTCCGGCAGCCCGTCGCCCGGCGGCACGCCTTCCGCGATGCCGAGCACCTCTCCGAGCCCCGGCGGCGGGACGTCCGCGGCGCCGCGGGAGGAGACGAAGCCGGACGGCGAGCGGACCACCGAACAGCCCACCGGCACACCCCTGACCGTCAGCGTCCGCCCGTACGTCCTGCCCGATCGCTGCGACCAGCTGTACGTGTCGGGGCGCCTCCCCGCCCAGGTTCCCGAACCGCCCGCCGGGGACGACGCGCGCGACTGGGCGACCGCGCTGCGGGCCGTGCCGGGCGGTCAGATGCGGATCGAGGTGACCGTGCAGGGAAAGACCGGCCAGGCGGTCGTGCTGCACGCGCTGCACATCCGCGTGCTGCGGCGCGCGGCGCCGCTCGCGTGGAACGCCTACACGATGGGCGACGCCTGCGGCAGCGGGCTCGCCCCGTCCCACTTCGACGTCGACCTCGACCGCGACCGGCCCGAGGCCCGGGCCGTGGCCGGCAAGCAGGGCGACATCACGATCCCGGCGACCGACTTCCCGTACAGGACGACCTCCACGGACCCCCAGGTGCTGGACGTCACCGCCCACACCGCCGGCCAGGACGTCACCTGGTATCTGGAGCTGGAGTGGAGCAGCGGCGGCCGGCACGGGCGGCTGAAGGTCGACGACCACGGGCAGCCGTTCCGTACGAGCGCGGTCAAGACCCGCCCGCAGTACACGTACCGGTTCGACGAGAAGCGCTGGGAGCCGCTCGCGGACTACGCGCGCCGGTGACGGGTCCGGCCCGCACGACCGGGGGACGGCTCGCGCCCCAGCGGGTCCCGCTCGGGCTCTCCGCGTCCGGTCCGCACGACCGGGGAGCTCCGGCCGTGCGGACCTCGGGGCAGGTGCCTCACCTCTTGAGCGAGCAGGTGGCCCGGGCCGTCTTGTGCGGGTCGCTCTCGGAGCGGGCGGTGAGCGTGACCGTGCCCTTGTGCTCCGCGCCCGCCTTCGCCGCCACGGCGACGTCCACGGGAACCGGTGCGCCGGGCGCGGCGGAGGTGAGCCGGTCGGGCAGCCACGCGGACCAGCCGCGGCCGGAGGCGGTGGCCGACAGGCGGTAGATGTCGGTGGACCCCGGCGAGCCGGTGTTCGCGAGGGCGAAGGTGCACAGGGCCCGCCCGTCCGCCGCCCCGCCCTTGGCCGTGCCCTTGCCGAGGCCCACTCCGCGGGCCTGCGTCCCGGCGCCGTCGAGGGACTTCACGCCGACGCTGTAGGAGAGCACGCCGCTCGCGTCGCGCCGCACGTCGAGGATGTAGAAGTGCAGCCGGTTGGCCTCGTCGACGTATTCGTACGAGCTGCCGCTGTCGGCGCCCGCGTGGAAGAGCGCGTCGCTGAGCTGGCGGTAGTCGCCCATGGTGATCTTCTGCGGGGTGCCGTCGGGGCGCCGGAAGTCCACCAGGCCGATGTCCTCGGGGTGCGCGTCGACCACCCAGGCGAAGGGCGCGTCGTCGGCGTTCTTGGTCTTGGTGAGCAGGACGCCGTGGTCGGGCGTGAAGGAGTCCATGCCCATGCGGTCGACGACCTCGACGGTGTAGTTGTCGTAACCGCCGCCGTCGCAGAGGGGGTCGGTGGTCCGGTCGCAGGACGGGGACAGGTCGCTGCCCATGGCGACGTTGATCCCGGAGAGCCCCTTCTCACCGGGCGGCGCCGAGCGCGCGGTGACGCGGGCCACGACGGGGCCGGAGTCCTTGAGGGCGTCGCGGTCGAGCCGCAGGACGTTCTTGTCGTCGACGATGCCGAGCTTCATCTTGTCCCGCAGGACGTGCTCGGCACCCATGGAGCCCCCGGCGGTGGCCGGTATCCGCCAGCGGGTGTGCGGGCCTCCCGGGCCGTTGAACGAGCCGCGCGAGAGCATGCCCCAGATCCCCGTGTAGGAGCGGCTGAGCGGGGTGCCGTAGGGGTTGTTGTAGTTGTCCCCTATCCCCAGGATATGGCTGAACTCGTGGGCGAAGGTGGCCATTCCGGAGCTCTCCGCCTGGGTGGACGAGCCGTTCTCGGCGTTGGGCCAGATGCGGGCTGCGGCCTGCCAGGAGGTCCAGGGCACATAGCGGGTCCGGGCGGTGTTCCCCCCGCTCGCGACGGGCGACGGCGGCCCCCAGGCCGCCGGCACGTCCTCGGGGCCGCGGAACCTCATCTGCCCGAACTCCTGCCAGACGGAGGACTCGTCCACTCCGGCGGTGAGGTAGAAGACGAAGTCGAAGTCCGCCGTCCGGCTCTCCCCGACATCGGCGACCCAGGCGCGCCTGCCGTCGGCGCGGATGTCCTTGCCGCAGGTGTCCTGCCGCGGGCAGGCGCCGGGGTTCATCCCCTCGTCTATGCCGTACTGGTACGACTTCCCCGGCAGGCGGTACGCGCCGAAGGCGGTGAGGTCCACGCCGATGCGCCCGCCGGAGTCCTCCATCCAGTATTCGTTGATGGTGTGGCCGTGGTTGAGCGGTCCGGGCTTGTTCAGGAAGTCCTGGTAGAAGGCGGGCACGCGTTCGCGGGGGATGCCGGACGCGGTGCTCTGCGGATTGCCGAAGAGCGTGGAGCCCGCCGGTTTGCTGATGGAGAAGTCCTCGTCGGGGTAGTCCAGCAGCACCAGCGCGCCCTTGAACGTGCGCCGAGTGGGCTTGACCGCGGGATTCGCCCAGTCCGTGCCGGGCACCGAGCGGTATTCGGCCCACGTCATGTCATCGGGGTTGCGCCAGTGCTGCGGGTCGACCGGCCGCACGAGCGGCGGCCGGTGCCCGGCGGCGCCGTCGGGCAGCGCCCGCGCGGTCCCGGATGCCAGGGCGGCGACGACACCGAGCAGCAGGGCGAGGATTCCGAGGCGGCGTAATCGCCGGGGACGCGTGCGACGGAGGTACATGACTCACCTCGTGTCTGAAGTCATCGGACGAGGACATGGCAAGTCGTGCGATGGATGTGCCCATCGGGGCCAAGGTAAGTCGAGTGGCCCGGAGAAGCCAGGGTGCCGACAGAGCGGTACGGGTCGGGCGTGCCCCAATCGACCCATGAGGGACGAGACTTGGCCACTTTCGGGTGAGTCGCCGCATGCTCACACGGCCCCCTGGGCATTCATGGTCACGAATCGGTCCAGCCGCCTGATTCACGCCAAGTCCCGTACGCAAGAAGGGAGTCGCCCCATCCCGCGACGCCGCGGCCTCCGCCCGGTGCGCGGCATCCGTGACGCATGGCGACACGGCCCCCGGCCGATGTCCACCCATATGAAGGAAACCGGTCCGTTCTCTCTTCCCAGGGCCCCGCGGCACCAAGAATGCTCGCGCAGCAAGAGCACGGCTCCCGTGGCCGGGCAACGCCCACGGGGCCCATAGCAAGGAGAACGCATGTCTCGCGCATCGATGCGCCGTATCGCGGCCGTCACCGCCTCGGCCGCCCTGCTGTCCGGAATCGCCGCGGCGGCCGGCACCGCCGCCTACGCCGGCGAGAACCCCCAGCCGACCCCGGCCAAGAGCGCCCCGGCCATGCACGGCCACAAGGGCGAGCACGGCCACGAGCACGGCAAGGGCGACCACGACAAGGGCCACGGGCACGGCAAGGGCGCCGAGCACGGCAAGGGCGACCGCGACAAGGCCGCGGGCCTCCACGCCGGCTGGGAGAAGGGCGTCGACAAGAAGAAGGACCACTGGGACGCCAAGCACAAGTGCTGGCAGCGCTTCGACGCCGACTCCCGCACCTTCGCCCAGTGGGACGAGAAGGGCCACTGCTGGAAGCGCATGGTCAACGGTCACTGGCAGAAGTGGGACAACGCCCACAAGGCGTGGAAGTAACCCCTGACGCCCGGCCGGCGTGACACCGGCCGCCGGGCGGGCCCCTTCCGCGGCCCGCCCGGCACCCCGGCGGGCGCGGGGCCGCCGGGCACCAAGAAATCCGGTGGCGCGGCCATGAATCATCCGTGATGATCCAGATATGTCGAGAACGTTCGAAGACCTGGTGGCCGAGGCCGAGGCCGTTTCCGTCGACGGCTGGGACTTCTCCTGGCTCGCCGGGCGAGCCACCGAGGCCAGGCCCTCCTGGGGCTATCAGCGCGCCATGGGCGAGCGGCTCGCGCGCGCGTCGGCCGCCCTGGACATCCAGACGGGCGGCGGGGAGGTCCTCGCGGGCGCCCCGGTACTGCCCCCGCTGATGGTGGCCACGGAATCCTGGCCGCCGAACGTCGCGCACGCCACCGCGCTGCTGCACCCGCGCGGCGCCGCCGTCGTCGCGGACGAGGACGAGCCCCCGCTGCCGTTCGCCGACGCGGCCTTCGACCTCGTGACCAGCCGCCACCCCGTGACCGTGTGGTGGGACGAGATCGCCCGTGTGCTCCGGCCCGGCGGCACGTATTTCTCCCAGCAGGTGGGCCCGGCAAGCGTCTTCGAGCTGGTCGAGTTCTTCCTCGGCCCGCAGCCCGCGGAGATCCGCGGCAAGCGGCACCCCGAGGACGCGCGGCGGGCCGCGGAGGCCGCCGGCCTCCAGGTCGTGGACCTGCGCTCCGAATCGCTGCGGATGGAGTTCCTCGACATCGGCGCGGTGATCTATTTCCTGCGCAAGGTGATCTGGATGGTGCCCGGATTCACCGTGGAGCACTACCGCGACCGGCTCCGGGAGCTCCACGAACGAATCGACGCCGAAGGCCCCTTCGTCGCCCACTCCAGCCGGTTCCTGATCGAGGCGCGCAAGCCGGACCACGGGTGACGCCGGTCGTACGGCGCGGTCTCAGGCCGCGCCGTACGACCGCCCCGGACGCCTCACGCGTCGGTGCCGTAGAAGCGGTCCCCGAAGTCGCCGATGCCCGGCATCATGTACGCGTTCTCGTTCAGCCGCTCCTCGATCGCGGACGTCACGATCCTCACCTTCGGGAAGCGCTCGCAGACGGTGGCGATGCCTTCCGGCACGGTGATGAAGTTGACGAAGACGATGTTCTCCTCCTTCACCCCGTGGTCGAGCAGCAGCTGGATCGCTGCGAGCGCCGTGCCACCGGTGGCGAGCATGGGCTCCAGCAGCAGCACGTGCCGCTCGGCGATGTCGTCCGGGAGATTCGAGTAGTAGAGCTTCGGCAGCTTGGTGACCTTGTCCCGCTGCATCAGGATCTTGCCGATGCGCACGCCCGGGCACACGGCGCGGAGTTCGCCCTCCATGCTCTCCCCGGCGCGGATGATCGGGACGCCGCAGAGCTTTCCGGCGAAACGCAGGCCGTGGTATTCGCGGCCCACGGGAGTCTCGACGATCCGCTCCTCGAAGGGCAGCAGGTCGAGGCCGGCCTCGATGAGCATGCGGATGATCCGCTCCGAATGGAAGACGAAGTCCTCCCGGCGCGCGTGCCGGTCGCGGATGATCGTGTGCAGGGCGCGCAGCTGCTTCGTCTGCGGCAGCAGGCGCACATTCTCGCCGAGGTACTTCTCGATCGACACGGTCGGCTCCGTCGCTGTGGTCGTGCTGGACATGATGGCTTTTCTCCCCGCGGTCGGATCTGTTCTCCGGCGCCTCTGACGGCGCCGCCCTGCTCTGTTCGCTATTCCGTCGGCGGCTGCTCGAAGGACGGGGGCAGGCCCGGGGTCACCGTGAACTGCCCGGCGGTGGCGCGGTAGACGGACCGGAATCCCGTGCGCTGCCACATCCGCCGCATCACATAGACCAGCTTCGGGTTGTGCTCCTCGTCCTCCTCGAAGGCGCGGAGGACCGTCTGCCGCCAGTCCTGGGCCCACACCTCGGGCACGTCCGCGTCGACGGCGTCCCGGAAGGCCGCGTGCAGGCCGGCCAGCTTCGCGCGGGCCGGGAAGTCGGCGCCGGAGAAGATCACGCACAGCATGCCGATCCAGAAGCACTTGACCACGTGCTTGCGCTGCTCGGCGGGCAGCTTGCCCGCGATCTGCTCCATCGCGTGCAGGGAGGTGATCAGGTGCAGGAGGACGAAGTCGCCCGGCACGGCCAGATAGAGCAGGGACACGACGTAGTAGAGCTGCTCCCAGCTCTCCTCGGCGTCCTGCTCGTCGATCCAGGCGGGCGTGCGGTAGATCAGCGGGTGTCCGGCGCCCAGCAGCCGCGCGATGCGGTACTGCAGGCCGGAGCGGGCGAGTTCGGGGTGGATGCCCTCGGCGATGCCGACGGCGGTGTCACCGACGAGCTCCCGGACCCAGTTCTGGAGCGCGTCGCGGTCCTCCTCCCAGGCGCCCGCGACGCGGAGCAGGGAATCCACGGCCCGCTCACCCTCGGCACCGCCGTCCTCGGCCCTTTCCGGGTGGCACGAGACGTACGAGAAGGCCATGTACGCGAGGCCCTCGATGGACATCCACCGGTTCCCGGCGTCGATCGCCCAGCCCAGATGGATGGTGGCGTGCGTGAAGGCGCCGACCCAGCCGGGCAGCAGCGCGGGCACATACCGGCGGAGCAGTTCGTCGGTGCCGAGCGCCTTCTCCTGCTGGTCGAAGAACGCGCAATAGGCGGAGAAGCTGGTGCGCTGCCCGAGGAATTCCCGCCAATTGTCCTCGGTGATCTCGTACTTCGACTCCTTCGGCGGCTCCAGGCCATAGCCGTACGTGGTGAGCCGCGCGTAGTTCTCGTAGTACGCCCTGATCTGCTCGGGGCTCGCGCCGAGGCCGTCGAGGGCGATGACCGCGTGCTTGACGTGGTTGCTGAGGTGACCGTTGAACTCGATGTGGTACGTACGGTCGTTCAGCAGTCGCTCGACCACAGTGACGTCAGTCATTTCCCTTGCCTTTCTCACGGGACGCGCTTGTCACTCGCGACAAGTACATTCCGGCGATGACGATGACGACGCCCAGGACGCGCAGGGCGCCGGGCGTCTTGTTCTGGTTGTGGAAGTCGATGAGCACCGCGGTGACCATCTGGCCGCTGATCACCAGCAGCGCGGCGTTCATCGCGCCGAGCCTCGGGAACACATAGCTGTTCACGGCCACGAACAGGGCCCCGAAGAAGCCCCCGAGATAGGCGGCCGCGGGCGCGGAGCCGGCGTCGCCGAATTTCCAGTCGCCCAGGACGAGGAGCACGAGCGTGAGGAAGAGGAAGCCGACGACGTGATTCCACAGGGAGGCCCGGAAGGGGCCGATGCCCATGCTCAGGCGGCCGTTGACCGCCCGGCTGGTGCCGATGACCATGCCGTTCAGCAGGGCCAGCAGGATGAAGGGGAGCATCGGTCACTCACCGCCGAAGATGATCAGCGCGCTGCCGGTGAGGACGGTCAGCACCACGAGGAGATCGGCGAGCACCAGGCGGCGCCTGGGCGTGCCGAAGAGGCCGAAGGAGTCCGACAGGATGCCGAAGAGCACCTGGCCCACCAGCATGAGCGCGATGGTGCCGGAGAGCTCCAGGCTGCTGTTCACCGCGATGGCGGCGAGCATCACGGTGAAGGCGCCGGGAATGCCGCCCAGATAGCACCAGCGCGGCATTTTCCCGCGCTTCTCCTCCGCCTTCGCGCCACCGGACCGGAATGCCTTGGTGGTCAGCAGGACGAGGACGAGAGCGGCCACGGCGCCGACACCGTGGGCGACCCACGAACCGAATGCCGACGAGGTGTGCTTGGCCAGCAGGCTGTTGTAGTTGGTCATCAGCGCGAGGAGGACTCCTCCCGTGATGCCCAGGAGCCAGTCCTTCGACCGTCCGAGCACGATTACCGGCCCTCGCCCGTGGTGGGGAATGCCGCGGCGACGCATGTCAGGACGTCCGCGAAGGAGTCGGCGAGCCACGTCGGGCCGGCCGAGTTCAGCTCTTCGAGGCTGTGGATTCCGTAGGTGACGGCGATGGAGCGCATTCCGGCGGCCTTGGCCATCAGCAGGTCGTGGGTCGTGTCGCCCACCATGACCGCCTGCTCGGCGGAGACCTGGAGCTTTTCCATGACCGCGTGGCCGGACTCGGGGTCGGGCTTCGGCCTGCTCACCTGGTCCGCGCCGATCACGACGGCGAAGAGGTCGCGCAGCCCCGCGGCGGTGAGCAGCGCGTCGGCGCTGGCGTGGAACTTGCTCGTCGCGACGGCGAGGACAAGTCCCTTCTCCCGCAGGGATCTCAGGCCCTCGTCGACACCGGGGAAGAGCAGTTCGCCGGCTCTAGGGAGGATGATTTCCCGGAACAGCCGCTGGTACTGCCGGACGCCCTCGGCGACCCGGTCGTCGTCCAGGGATATGCCCATGAGCTTGCTGAAAGCCTGCTCCAGCGGCAGGCCGATGGTGGCGCGCACGGCCGACGGGTCGGGCGCCGCCAGATCCATGGCGGCGAACGCCGCCGTGAAGGTCTCCACGATCGCGCGGGGGGTGTCGACAAGTGTGCCGTCCAGGTCGAAGACCACGACGTCTGTCATGTGAGTCAGTCCCTAAGAGTGTGAGGCGGTCCGGTAAGGAGAATCGGGCGGTTCAGGCGCGCTCACGCAGCAGTTCGGCGTGCGCGGCCGCGATGCGGCCGGCGGCCTCCGCCGTGCTGATGAGAACCGCCATGTTGGCCTTCGCGGACCGGCCCTCGGTGACCTTGTCGACGGCGTGCATCAGGTATTTGGTGAGGGCGTTCCCGCGCACGCCCTCCTTCTCCGCGGCGAGCACGGCGTCCTCGATGGCCTGCTCCACCTCGCGGCTGTCGATGGCGTCCTTCTCGTCGACCGGGCTGGTGACCAGGAATCCGTTGTCGTTCCCGAGTGCCCAATGCGCCTCGATGGCCCGGGCGATGACCTTTTCGTCATCGATCCGGTGCGGGCTGCGGTATCCGCTGGAAAGGCAGTAGAAGGCGGGGAAGTCGTCGGACCTGTAGGAGACCAGGGGCACGCAGTGCGTCTCCAGGAATTCCATGGTGAGTCCGAGGTCGAGGATGTTCTTCGCCCCGGCGCAGACGACGGCGACCTTGGAGCGGGTGAACTGGATCAGGTCCGAGGAGATGTCCATGGACCGCTCGGCGCCCCGGTGCACCCCGCCGATCCCCGCGGAGGCGAAGAAGGGAATGCCCGCGAGCTCCGCGGCCACGAGCGAGGAGGCGACCGTGGTGGCACCCATGCCGCCCCGGGCTATCGCCACGGGCATGTCGCGGCTGCTGACCTTGGGAATGCCGGGGGTCGACGCGAAGCGTTCGATATCGGCGTCGGTCATCCCGACGAGGATCCGGCCGTCCTCGATGCCGATCGTCGCCGGGACCGAACCGCCGGCCCGCACCGCGGCCTCCACCTTCCGGGCGGTCTCCGCGTTGTGCGGATAGGCCAGCCCGTGGGTGATGACATTCGACTCCAGGGCCACGACGGGCAGGCCGGAGCTGATCGCGTCGGACACCTCTTCGGTGAAGACCAGCGGTACGTTCGCGTTGTTGTTGCGCACTGTCACTTCTCGTTTCGCGTCGTGGGTCTGCGGTCCCGGGGGACGGCCGGGCCGGGCGTCCGGCCGTCCCCCGGGGAGGTTCGTCAGTAGTTCGGCGTCTTGCGCAGCAGGTCCTTGCGGCCCACGATCTCGGGGACGTAGACCTGCTCGTTCCAGTCCGCTTCCGCGACCGGTTCCAGGGCGATCGAGATCACCCCTTCGTCGCACCCGAAGGCGCGGCGCACCGCGGCGGTCAGATCCGCGACCAGCTCGTCCTGCCGCTGCTCGGTGAGCGGTGCGGGAAAGTGCTTGAGGTTAATGTGCGGCATAGTTCTCCTGCTCCCTCCCGGCGCGCAGCCGGTGGCCGATCCGGTCGGTGAGTTCGGCGATGTCGGGGTCCTTGAGCAGGCTGTAGTGATCGGCCTCGAGCTCGATCACGGTCGGCTCCGCCGCGGAATACCCGCTGCTGTTCTCGATGAACGAGTAGTCGTCGCCGCGTGCCTTGAAGATGGTGACCGGGGCGTCGAGGCGGCGCTCGGCCAGCTCGTGGAAGGCGTACTCGAAGGAGTACGTCCGGTGCACGATCCTGGTGACCCTGCGCACGAGTTCGGGGTCGAGGCCCTCGAAGTTCTCGCTGATGAACGCCGCGAAACTCGCGTCGTCGCGCGCGACCTCCAGGCACTTCTCCAGCAGCGGCCCGGAGACGGCGGCCGCGAAGACGGAGAAGAGGATCGTCACATACGCCTTGTTGGCATAGGTGGCCTCCCTGCGGAGCTCGGCCGTCCGCACCTTCGGATTGCCGGGGGCGATGAGGAAGAGGTTCTCGACCCGCTCGCCCGCCTGCTCCAGCTGATACGCGGTCTCGAAGGCGACGCGGGCCCCGAAGGAATATCCCCACAGGGTGTACGGGCCTTCGGGCTGCTGCCGCCTGATCTCCTCGATGTCGGCGGCGGCCATCTCCCTGATCGTGTCGTACGGCTTCTCGCCGGGGTTGATGCCGTGTGCCTGCACGCCGTAGAAGGGCCGGTCGGTCTCCGCCCGGCCGGCCAGCAGCCGCAGGTTCATGGTGTAGCCGCCGAGGCCGGGCCAGCAGAAGACGGGGCTGAGGGAGCCCTTGCGCCGCAGCCGCACCAGGCGGGAGGACGCCTCCGCGTGCGCGCCGTCGACCCTGCGGGCCAGCTTCTCCACGGTCGGGGACTCGAAGAGCACCTGGAGCGGCAGCGAGCAGCCGAATTCCCGGTTGATCCTGTTGATGAGCGCCACCGCGATGAGCGAATTGCCGCCGGCCTCGAAGAAGTCGTCCCGCACCGATACGGAGTCCCGCTTCATGCCCTTCTGCCAGAGCTCGCCGATCCGCTTCTCCGTCCCAGTGCGCGGGGCGATGAAGGGCCGGTCCGCGAGCTCCACGTCCCGCTCGGCCAGGGCCTTGAAGTCGACCTTGCCGTTGGCGGTGTGCGGCATCCGGTCCAGGACCAGAACGCGGTTGGGCATCATGTAGTCCGGCAGGAAATTGCTCAGGTCGTCCCGGATCAGCTCGGCCGGGCCCTTCATGTGGACGGTGTCCTCCTTCATTCCCCGTCCGCGCAGCTGCTCCTCGCTCACGCGGCCGCCGACGAAGAAATAGGAGGGGCCCGATTCCCGGCCGCTGGCCTTGAGGATCGCGTCGATCCGCTTGGCCGACGGGAGGGGATTGCCGGTCTTGGAGCTGTAGCCGGAGGACATGAAGCCGAGGTCCGCGTCGTTCATCTCCAGCCGCTGGAGGACGCGGCCGAGGTCGATATAGCTCCGCCAGTCCTCGGGGGTGCGGCCGATCAGGGTGAGGCCGATGCTCGCCCGCTCGTAGACCTGCTGGTTGATGGCGATGACGTGTTTCTTCAGCACCAGGTCATCGGAGATCCGCTCCAGGTCACCATCGCGGTAGCGGTACTGCCCGGCCGGGAGGTCCGCGACCTTTCCGGGGTGGGCCTGCACATAGATGTCGAGGAGGTCGTCGGGGCGGGGCACGGCCCGCCCCGATATCTCGTACGTCCCCAGGTAGTAGTCCTCCTCCGCGCACTCCAGGTGCTCGCGGACGGCGGGCGTGAATTCCAGGTCCTGGATGTTCAGGCCGTGGGCGGGAAGGATCTCCTCGAAGAGGCCGACCATATGGCCGGTCTCGATCTCCAGGACTTCCTGGATGTTGTTCTTGTAGACCGGCTCGATGGCCCGCTTCTTCCCCATGAAGTGGACCTTGATCCGGGGGGTGTCGCTCGCGGCGCCCGCGCGGATCAGCACCAGTCGGTGGTGCACGGGGTGGTAGTAGTGGAAACCGGGCTCGATCCCGGCGATGCCGGAGAGTTCGAGATACATCTGCGTGGCGTACAGCGAGCCCGGCGAGGCGTAGCCGTATTTCGGCAGGAGCCGTTCCTCGCTGGGGTACTGACCGAAGTACCGCAGGATCTCCCCGAATTCGGCGAGGGATAGCTCCTTCAGGTCGCGCGGGGCGGCTCCGGTGACCTTTCTGCCGAGCAGCCGGAGGATGTCGGCCTTCCCGACCGGGCCGCCCTCGTAGAAGCGGTAGGTCTTGCGGGCGAAGACCAGCTCCTGCTGCGCCGGGGTCGGGCTCGCGCCCGGCAGGGTGACGGCCGGCTTGCCGTCGAGCTCTTCGGCATCCCGGCACCCCGCGTTCGAGAGCTGGGCCTTGACCTGGAGCTTGTTCTTCTTGGACTGATGGTGGGCGCCGTGATTGCCCTGGTCCATCAGAGCGGCTTCCTTCGGGTTGAGCTCGATGAAGGAGATGAGGTTCTGGAAGCCGGTGCGGGGGTCCTTCTTCACGATGACCGCGGCGTTCTTCACCCAGTCGTGGGTCTCGATCGCCAGCTTGATCTCGTCCAGCTCGACGCGGAATCCCCGCAGCTTGACCTGGTTGTCGGTACGGCCCGCGAACTGCACCGTGCCGTCGGCGTTCCAGTGCGCGAGGTCGCCCGTGCGGTAGAGCTTTCCGCCCGTGCCGCCGTTCGCCAGGGGGTGGTCGATGAAGCGGTCGGCGGTCAGGTCCGGCCGGTGCAGATATCCGCGCGCCAGCTGCACACCGCCGATGTAGAGCTCGCCGATCTCCCCCGCGGCCACCGGCGAGAGCCGCTCGTCCAGGATGAGATAGTGCGTGCCGTGCACCGGCGCGCCGATCGATATCGCGTGCGGCCCCTCCTTGACGGTGTCCCGGTCCACCGTGAACGCCGAGGAGTTGATGGTGCATTCGGTCGGCCCGTAGACGTTGATCAGGTCGCAGCCCGGCATGGTCTCCAGGCACTCCACCGCGAGATTCCTGGTCAGCGCCTCGCCCCCGCTGAAGATCTGGGTCAGGGACGTGCAGGTGTGCAGCTCCTCGGTGTCGAGGAGGGCCTGGAGCAGGGTCGGGACGCACTGGAGCGTGGTGACCTTGTGCCGGACGACGGTCTCGACGATCCGCTCGGGGTCGCGGTAGACGCCGGGGTCGCCCATGACGACCTTGCTGCCGCAGGCCGGGGCGAGGATCTCCCACTGCGCCGCGTCGAAGCTCATGGGCGTCTTCTGCAGCACGGTCTTCGTCCGGTCGATGCCGTGGACCTCGCGCAGCCAGCGCATCTGGCTGACGATGCTGCGGTGCTCGATCATCACCCCCTTGGGCTTTCCGGTGCTGCCCGAGGTGTAGATGATGTACGCCAGGTCGTCCGGGCGCGGGCCGCCGCCGGGCTCTTCGCGCTCGCTCTCCGGGCGCGAGGCCGCGGCAGCCTCGACGTCCCGCAGGGTGACGATCCGGGTTCCGTCCGGGGCGAGTTCGGCCAGCCGGTCAGTGAGGTGTTCCTGACAGAAGATGACCTGGGTGCCGGTGTCCTCGATCATGTACCGCAGGCGCTCTTCGGGATACTCCGGCGACAGCGGCAGATAGGCGCTCCCGGCGAACAGGACGCCCCAGGCGCCGATCATCAGCTCCATCGACGGCTCGACGAACAGGCCGACGCACGTGTCCGCGGCCGCGCCCAGTCTTCGCAGGTGGTCCGCCAGGCCGGAGCCGCGTGTCACCAGCTCGCGATAGGTGAGGGTGTCGTCCGCCTGGACAACGGCGATGCCGTCGGGCTGCTGCTGCGCCTGTTCCCGGAGCAGGTCGGGGAGGCAGTCGGTGAGGCGACCGGCTCCGGTGAATGCGTGGTCCATTTCGCTGAACTCCTTAGTGACCAGGCTGTTCTCGCCGGTCAGGCCAGGCAGGATCAAGAGCTTCGGGCAGCCCGCCCCACCGCGCCGGATCCGCGTACGGCCGTACGGGATCCGCGCGTGAAGGGGGCGCGCCCCGCCGGGCGCGGGGCGTGCCGGAGCCCGGCCGCGCCACGGCGCGCGGCCGCGGGCACGGCGAAGGGCGGCCCGGGGCGGGCGCCGGGCGTGCCGCACGACGGCACCCGGGACCCTGGGGCCCGGTGGGCACCGGCCCCTGCCGCCGTCGGCACCGATGGCGACGGCGCCCGGGGCGGGCTGGGTCGGCAACTATGTGGAATAGGACAGGAGTTGAACGAATGGAAGTCGGCAAAGGTCCTTCATGCCGTCCCCAGGCAACACCCTTGCGGTGACGATCACGGGCGCCCGGCATCCACTCCCGGAGCGACCCTCGTCAGAAATCGCGGCGCCGAACGCATTCATCGGAATCGGCGCTCGACACCCATGCTTTCCGAGCGTCATGAATGTGCGCGAATTATCGCTGCGGCGCCGTCAGTGCGCGGCGACTCGTTTGTGATCCATAACGGATCCATCCCCCCATGTATAGAGCAACTGACCGGACGGACAGCTCAGCCGACGGGAGCCTGGCCTCCGAACGGAGGGCCGGGTTCCGCTCGCTTCTCGCCGTGAACCGGTGTGCTGATCCTCTGGGTTGCCCGGCCGCGTGTCAAGAGTTGTCCACTACCACTCTCCCGGCCTTCGCGAAGACGTAACAGCTGATCAAGGCGGTCGCGGGCGCGCCTCCCCCGGATCGCGCGTGACCCGTGGTAACACCTGGGGCCCGGGGTGGGCGAGTGAGGTAAAGCCCGGCCGTATTTCAAGTGTCCTTAAAACATTTGACGGTCACTTGACGGCAATCTTTACGGTCGGATATCGCTCCGGCCCGGACGCTCCGACGCGAATCCGATTCGCCACCCGCGCCGACCTGCTGTGGCCGTCGGGGGCAACTCCCTTAAGAGAGCGGAGGATTGATTATCGCCTCACCCCGCAGGCCGTTCATGAATTCCCGGTAGGCGCGTCAACTCGCCTGCACGACAGGCTCGTCCGGGCACTGATACCCGCCGCCCACCGGCCCCGGCCCGCCTCAGGGTCGGCTCCGGGTCCCCTGGGGGCGATCCCGGATGATCAAAGCTCGCGCGGCCGACAGCATGGGGCCATGAACTCCTCCCTGTCCCGCCGCGCCCTGGTCGGCGCCTGTGTCGCCGGCGCGCTGCTGACCGCCGTCCTTCCCGCGAGCGGCGCCGTGGCCGCCGCCCCCACGGTCCCGCCCCTCGACACCAAGGCCCTGCGCGCCGCGATCTCCGATCTTCAGCACCCGCAGGCCACCGCGGCCCAGCTGCGGGTGAGCGGCTCGGCCGGGCAGTGGTACGGCACGTCCGGCAAGGCCGACCTCCGCACCGGCCGGGCGGTCCGGGCGGACGACCGGTTCCGGATCGGCAGCATCACCAAGGTCTTCGTCGCCACCACCGTGCTCCAGCTGGTCGCCGAGCGCCGCGTCGACCTCGACACCCCCGTCCAGCACTACCTGCCCGGCCTGCTGCCCGAGGACTACGCCCCGATCACCGTCGGCCAGTTGCTGAACCACACGAGCGGCCTCCCCGACGCCACCGGCCCGGACGTACCGGACATGTCGACGCCGGAGGAGGTGCTGAAGCACCGGGACGACCGGTGGACGCCCGAGCGGCTCGTCGCCGTGTCGACCCGCGCACCGCTGAAGTTCACGCCGGGCACGCGGCAGGAGTACCGCGGGATCAACTACGTGCTGGCCGCGATGCTCGTCGAGAAGGTGACCGGCCACGCGTACGGCAAGGAGATCGACGCCCGCGTCCTGCGCCCGCTCGGCCTGCGGAACACCTCCGTCCCCGGCAACGACCCCAAGATCCACGGGCCGCACGTGCACGGCTACTTGGCGATGTCCGACGGCACCCTGAAGGACGCCACCGACTTCAACCAGTCGGAAGCGTGGGGCGAGGGCGAGATGATCTCCACCACCGGCGATCTGGACCGCTTCATCGCCGCGCTGTTCTCCGGCAAGCTGCTCCCGGAGCCCGTCCTGGAGAAGATGTTCACCTTGCCGTCCCCGGACGTGCGGATGACGGACGGCTCCCCCGCCTCGTACAGCATGGGCCTGCAGTCGGTCACCGTGAACGGGGTCACCTTCTGGGGCAAGACCGGTGAGCGGTGGGGCTACAACTCCGCGATGGTCTCCACCAAGGACGGCCGGCGCCGCGCGGAGTACTCCTTCAACCCCACGCACCGCGACAAGAGCCAGACGCGGATGACGCTGCGCATAGCCGACGCGCTCACCAAGAAGGCACCCGAGGGGCACTGATCCGCGAGCGCCCCCGCCGCTCCCGGCGTCAACGGCCCGCCCGCAAGATCCGGCTCCCGGGGTCGGCGGCCGTCGGCGTGCCGGGGAGCGGCGGTGCGAGGTTGTGTGGGAAGACTGGGGCATGAGCAGCGCTGCCAGAGCATTCCTCGAAGGTGGGCCGGACGAACTGCCCGAGCGGGTGGTGCCGATCACGCCGCCGGGCTCCGAGCTGAAGATCCCGTTCCGTGGCGGGTACGAGCACTTCAAGGTCACGTCACGGCACCGGGATTCCGAGCAGGGCCGCCTGGTCGTCTACGAGTGGTGGGAGCGCACGGAGATCGCGGAGTAGCGGCCTCCGCACACCTCAGGGACGGCCCCGGTGATCGAACACCGCAGCGATAGACTTGCGGAGCCCACCGGGGCCGTCCCGGGGTGAGGGAGGCCCGTGATGACCGGTGGGAGCGAGAAGTGGCGTGAGAAGCAGGTCGCGCTGCGCGTCCTGGTCTATGTCTTCGTCTCCCATCTCTTCGCGGGCTTCATCATGCTGCTCTTCTACCTGGGCGGCCACGCCGACAAGTGAGCGTCCCCACGGGGCGTGGGAGCGCACCGCGCGCCCTCCCCGGGGTGATCATCGGGGCATGGACATCACCCTTCACCTCGCTCAGCGGCCCGAGGCCGACGCGTTGCTCGGCCGGAGCCCGCTCGCCGCGCTGATCGGCATGCTGCTGGACCAGCAGGTCCCCATGGAGTGGGCGTTCTCCGGTCCGTACACCATCGCCCGGCGCCTGAGCCGCGACGACCTGGACGCGTACGAGATCGCCGCCCACGACCCGGAGGCGTTCGTCGCGCTGCTCTCGGAGAAGCCGGCGGTGCACCGCTACCCGGGGTCGATGGCCAAGCGGATCCAGCAGCTCTGCCAGTACCTCGTCGAGCACTACGGCGGTGACGCGAGCGCCGTGTGGAGCGGTGTGGGCAGCGGCACGGAGCTGCTGGAGCGGCTGAAGGAGCTGCCCGGCTTCGGCGAGCAGAAGGCCCGGATCTTCCTCGCGCTGCTCGGCAAGCGACTGGGCGTGACGCCGCGGGGCTGGCGCGAGGCGGCCGGGGCGTACGGCGAGGAGGGCTCCTACCGCTCGGTGGCCGACATCACCGGGCCCGAGTCGCTCGCCAAGGTGCGGGCGCACAAGCAGGAGATGAAGCGGGCGGCCAAGGCTGCCGCCGCGAAGAAGCCCGCGAAGACGGCGCGGGCGCCCAAGAAGTGATATCCGGCTTCATACCCGTCTGGGCCGTGACGGCGCTCGGCTGGGCCGCCGGCCGGTCCGGCGTCCTCGGCCCGCACGCCCAAGGCGTGCTCGGGCGCTTCGCGTTCACGTTCGCCATGCCGGCGCTGCTCTTCCTCACCCTCTCCGCGGCGCCGGTGGGCGCGATCGCCGACCCGGGCGTGGCGGTGTTCGCGATCAGCCTGCTGACGGTGTTCGGCACGGCCCTGCTGCTCTCCCGTACGGCCTTCCGGGCGCGCCCGGCCGACGGGGCCGTCAGCGCGATGGCGGCGTCCTATGTGAACTCGGCCAACCTCGGGATCCCGGTCGCGGTGAGCGTGCTGGGCGACACCACGTTCATCGCCGCGGCGGCGGTGTTCCAGATGCTGTTCGTCACCCCGCTGATCATGGTGCTGATCGATCTGGACGTGCACCGGGGCGTGCGCGGCCAGTGGCGCCGCCTCGCACGACTGCCACTGCGCAACCCGGTGGTGGGCGCCTCGGCGGCCGGCGTCGCGGTCGCCGCGCTCGGCCGGCACCTGCCCGCCGAGGTGCTCCAGCCGATCCGTACGGTCGGCGGCGCGGGGGTGCCCGCGGCGCTGTTCGCGCTCGGGATGTCCCTGAACGCCAGGGTGTCGCTGGACGCCAAGGGCGTCACCGAGCGGCTGACGCTCGTCTCGCTCAAGGTGGTGGCGCAGCCGCTGCTCGCGTACGCGGTCGGCCGCTGGGCGTTCGGGCTCGGCGGGCACGCGCTGTTCGCCGTGGTGCTCTGCGCCGGGCTGCCCACGGCGCAGAACGCCTTCGTCTACGCCGGTGAGTACCGGCTGCGCACCGACCTGCCCAGGGACGTGGTCCTGTGGTCGACCCTGCTGTCCGTGGTCACGCTCTCGCTGATCGCCTGGCTGCTGCGGTGAGGCGGCGGCTCAGCGCACGAGGCGGGTGACGGCCCGCAGCCCGGGGGCGCGCTCGCGCAGCCGCCCGAGGAGGTCCGCGGCCGCCGCGTCGAGCTCCTCGAAGGTCAGCGGGCCGAGCCGTTCGAGCAGGAAGAGCGCGGAGGTCGTCGTCTCGGTGATCCGGGTGCGGACGCACTGGCGGTGGTTCCAGCGGCGGCAGGTGACACCGAGGTCGTCGCGCCACACGACCTCGCCGGGCTCCGGGTGTTCGACCGCGGGCTCTCCGCTCGCCACCGTGTCGAAGCGCTCGTCGCCCGTGGCGCGCACCAGGCGCGGCGCGCCCTCGTACGCGCCGAGGTCCTCGCCGCCGACCGGCAGGCGGTGGGTGACGGAGACGGCGTTGTAGACGTCGACGAGGAGGTTGACCTCGGGCAGCCCGGCGGGCGCCCGGCGGATCAGGGCCTCGGCGCTGTTGCGGGTGCGGCCGGGCTTGGCGCCGAACGCGGAGTACGCCTGCCGCCAGGCGGCGATGTGCGGCTCGGCCGTGACGTCCAGGCCGTCGGCGGTCCCGGCGGCCTCTTTGAGGAGGCCGCGCGACCAGGCGTCGGTCGGGCCCGTCGGCAGCCCGTCCGCCGCGATCACCAGGACGGCGAAGTCGGGCCGCAGGGCGCGCACCGCGTCGTCCACCCGCACGCTCCCGGCCACCGCGTCGAGATCCACCGTCATGCCAGCCTCCCGTTGGTCATTCCACTGCACTCGACGGTAGCACCGACCGACCGTAAGCCGAAGTTGCGGGAAGATGGGCGGCATGAGCCCCGACCGCACGCCCGCCGACGACCGCTCCGTCCGCGAAGGCGACCGCACCGTCCGGGAGGGCGACCGCTCCGTCCGCGAGGGCGACCGCACCGTCCGGGAGGGCGACCGGTCCGTCATGGAGGCCGTCGCCGCCCGCGCCCGCGCGCTGCGCAAGGAACGGGGCTGGAGCCTCGACACCCTCGCCGGGCGCGCGCACGTCAGCAAGGGCATGCTCGTCGCGCTGGAGAACGCCCGCTCCAACCCCAACCTCGCCACCCTGATCCGGCTCTGCGACGCCTTCGGGGTGCCCCTGACCGAACTGCTCCAGCAGCCCGCCGCGCCCCTGCTCCAGCCGTCGCCGCCCGACGACCAGCCCGTGCTGTGGAGCGGCCCGGACGGCGGCGCGGGCACCCTGGTCACCGGCGCCACGCAGCCGGTCGGCGGCGAGCTGTGGCACTGGCGGCTCGCGCCCGGCGAGGAGCACCACAGCGAGGCCCACCTCGCGGGGACGGTGGAGCTCCTGCACGTCCTCGACGGCACCCTGACGGTCACCGTCGGCGGCCAGGAGGCGGTCCTGCCCCCGGGCCACGGGCTGCGCATGGCGGGCGACCGCCCGCACTCCTACGCCAACCGGGGGACGACCACCGTCGCGTACACGGGCGTCGTGCTCGTACCACCGAACAGCTGACCACCGCCGGAACCGGTTATTTCCGGGCGCCCGCACGGACTTCACTCCGGTATGCGGCCGATTGTCGCCTTCGCACTCCCGCGCCGTGGCTGCGCCGGGGACCGCGGGCCCGGTAGGCTTTCCGTGTGATCTTCAAGCGCATCGGAAACGGGCGGCCGTACCCCGACCACGGCCGGGAGAGCACCCGGCAGTGGGCGGACGTCGCCCCCCGCCCGGTGCGGCTCGACCAGTTGGTGACCACCAAGCAGCAGCTCGACCTCGAGACCCTGCTCGCGGAGGACTCCACCTTCTACGGCGATCTCTTCGCCCACGTCGTGAAGTGGCAGGGCGACCTCTATCTGGAGGACGGTCTGCACCGCGCCGTGCGCGCCGCGCTCCAGCAGCGCCAGGTGCTCCACGCGCGCGTGCTCGAACTGGGCTGAAGCCCCCGGCCCGACTGATCAGGCGACAGGTCAACACCCGTACGGGCGGCCCCGAATGGCGCCTGATTCCGGCCGTTGTTCGGCCTTTCGGGTTGGCATGCGCAAACCCATTGATCATTTAGTAGGCAGCGGCTCCGCCCCGCACTACGCTGCGCCCATGAGCATGCTGACGCCTCCCGGCATGGGCGGAAAGTACCGCATCACGGGCCATCGCTTCCCCCACATGCGCCGCCCCAGAAATCGCCGCAGGATCGTGCTCGCCGCCGTCTCCGTCGCCGCCGTGCTCGCGCTGGCCGGCTGGGGGACGCTCCAGCTCGTGGACGTCTTCTCCGGCGGGGGCGACACCACGACCCAGGCGGCACACGGCAAGGGCGGCCAGAGCACCAAGCACGGGAAGGGCGACTGCAAGGGGGCCCCGGCCGAGGAGGCGGACGCCCCCAAGCCACTGCCCAGGCCCGGCGAGATCACCGTCAACGTCTACAACGCCACGCCGCGCGGCGGACTCGCCAAGATCACCGCGGATGAGCTCAAGAGGCGCGGCTTCAAGATCGGCAAGGTGGGGAACGCCCCCGAGCTCTACGACAAGAAGGTCGGCGGGGTGGGGCTCCTGCTGGGTGCCCCGGAGATCGCCGACGGCTCGCTCAAGGTGCTCGGCACCCAGCTGGGCGGCACGGAGGTCAAGAACGACCAGCGCACGGGCGAGGACGTCGACCTGATCCTCGGCGCCGAGTACAAGGAGCTCGCCTCGAAGCAGGACGCGGACCGGGCGCTCACCGAGATGGGCGGCGAGCCGGCCTCGGAGGCTCCGTCGCAGGAGGCGTCGCCGTCACCCTCGCAGCCCCCGTCCTCGAAGGCGGCGGCACCGGCACCCGCCAAGTGCTGACCGCTCACCGGGGAGAGACACCTGAGGCCGGCCGGTCCCGGAGGAACGGCCGCCCTCAGTGCGTCACGGGCCCCCTCGCGGGGCCCTTCGTTCTTCGCCGGGGGCGTCAGCCCGCCGTGCCGTACATGCGGTCGCCCGCGTCGCCCAGGCCCGGGACGATGTAGCCGTCCTCGTTCAGCCGCTCGTCGACGGAGGCGGTGACCACGGTCACCGGCGCACCGGCGAGCTCGCGCTCCATGACCTCGACGCCCTCGGGGGCGGCCAGCAGGGTGATCGCGGTGACGTCGTCCGCACCGCGCTCGATCAGCTCGTTGATCGCCGCGACCAGCGTGCCGCCGGTGGCGAGCATCGGGTCCAGCACATAGACCTGGCGGCCCGAGAGGTCGTCCGGCATCCGGGTCGCGTACGTCTCCGCCTTGAGGGTCTCCTCGTTGCGGATCATGCCGAGGAAGCCGACCTCGGCCGTCGGCAGCAGCCGGACCATGCCGTCGAGCATGCCCAGACCGGCCCGCAGGATCGGCACCACCAGGGGGCGGGGGTGGGACAGCTTGACGCCGGTGGTCGCCGTGACCGGGGACTCGATCGCCACCTGCTCCGTGCGCACGTCGCGCGTGGCCTCGTACGCGAGCAGGGTGACCAGCTCGTCGGCGAGACGCCGGAAGGTGGGAGAGTCCGTGCGCTTGTCGCGCAGCGTGGTGAGTTTGTGCGCCACCAGCGGGTGGTCGACGACGTGGATCCGCATGACATCGACATTAACCGAGCTTTCGGGCGCCAGCTCCCGCGCGGTCGGCGGCAGCGCCCGCGCGGAGCCCTCCGGCAGTCTGTCGCAGCACTGGCATCAAACCACCACTTAGGGGGAAAGTGGGCACGTACGCCCGGTCTGCCACACCGGGCGAGACCCTCGGCGCGAGGTGGTGCTGCCCATGGCTGACCGCGAGATCCGCGAGAATCCAGACACCACGGACACAGCGGGCACGGCGGGCGACCCGGACACCCCGGGCGCACCGTACGGCCCCGAGACGTATGGGAGCGGCCCCGGCGGTGACCCCGGGGACCCGGGTTCACCGGCGGACGAGAGCGACGCGGAGCGCCGGCGCAGACGGGCGCAGTTCCTCCGCGAGCTCAACGAGGCGAAGGAACTGCGCGACCGGGTGCAGCCGCGCCGGGCGCGGGCCGCCCGGATGCGCCAGCAGATGCGGATGCGGACCTTCCGCTGGTGAGCCGCCCGCGGCCCGCCCAGGGCCCCGCCCCGCCGCCGCCCCCGCCGGTGCCGGGCGCGACACGCCCGTACCCGGGACGCCCGTACGGAGCCCACGTGAGGCACATCTCTTCGGACTGCTGCACGACGCAGCGCGGAAGACCTCTCGCAACGGCCGGGTTTCTGCCACGATTCCGAGTGGGCGGGGTGGTCCCCGTCCGGCCCGGCACCGCCTATGACCAGTGGGAGAGTCACGGTGTACTTCGCCGCACTGCTCGCGCGCACCGAAGACGGGTGGCAAGCGAGCGACACAGAACTCGACAACGTGGAAAGCCTGTCCGACCTCGCCGACCTGGCCCGTGAGTCCTCGGTCGACGACGACACGGTCCTGGTGCTCATCGAGCAGGAGGACTCCTGGTTCGGTGTCGTCCGGGTGGACGGCGAGGACGACCCCCGGGTCTACCTCTCCGACGCCTCGGCCGCCCGCCGCAACGCCTACGGCTCGATGCTCACCGACGAGCTGCTCGGCCGCGACGACGCCGAGGGCGACCTGGGCAGCCTCCCGGACCTCGACGGCACGGAGGACGGCGAGCCCGAGCCGGAGGAGGACGAGGCCGACGCCCCGGACGCCGCCCGCCCGGTGCCCGCCGGACCGCTGGGCGACCACCTGATCCTGGACGACCTCGGGGTGGGCTCGAAGGAGCTGCGCTCCTTCGACGGGGACGCGCTGAGCGGCATCGCGGACGCCCTCGGCTGCACCGAGGTCCTGGAGGCCGTGCGCTGACGCACACTGGTGCGATGAACGAAGCCGTCACCGGCCGGTCCGGCCACCGGAGCGATTCCGTACCCGCCCCCGACCCCGTACGGGATCCCTGGCTGCTCCCGATGCGGGCCGCCCTGGCGGAGGCCGCGCTGGCCCCCGGCACCGGTGACGTGCCGGTCGGCGCCGTCGTCCTGGCCCCGGACGGCTCCGTCATCGGCCGCGGCCGCAACGAGCGCGAGGCCACCGGCGACCCGACGGGCCACGCCGAGGTGCTCGCCATCCGCGACGCCGCGCGGGCCGTCGGCGAGTGGCGGCTGTCCGGCTGCACCCTCGTGGTGACCCTCGAACCGTGCACGATGTGCGCGGGCGCGATCGTCCTCTCCCGCCTGGACCGCGTCGTCTACGGCGCGGTCGACGAGAAGGCGGGCGCGGCCGGCTCCCTCTGGGACGTCGTCCGCGACCGCCGTCTCAACCACCGCCCGGAGGTCGTCACGGGTGTCCTCGCGGAGGACTGCGCGGCCCTCCTCACGGACTTCTTCCGCACCCGCTGACCCGCGGCGGAGCCCCTCCCGGGGCCTCGGACGGGAGGCGATTTCAGAGCACGGCCCCACGTCCGCTAAGCTCTCTCTCGGTAGCGTGTCCGAGCGGCCTAAGGAGCACGCCTCGAAAGCGTGTGTGGGGGCAACTCCACCGTGGGTTCAAATCCCACCGCTACCGCCGGCGACACCCCTCCGCCCACGGCGACGTGGACGGAGGGGTGTTCTGCGTTCGCGGGCCCGCCGCCCGCGCCGTCATCCCTGCGGGACGCTGCCCAGCCAGAGGGTGTCGCGGGCGCGGGTCATGGCGACGAAGAGCTGGCTGCGGGCGAGTTCACGGCGTTCGTGCGCGCTCTCGTCGCCGGGGGCGCCGCCGTGCAGGCCGTCGTCGTGCCGGGGCAGATAGACGTGCTTGAACTCCAGGCCCTTGGCCCTCCGGTAGCTGCCGAGCTTGAGGCCCTCCACCGGCTGTCCGTCGTAGTGCTCCAGCGGGCACACGGGGATGCCCGCCCGGGTCAGGAGCTGCTGGTAGTGCCGGAGGGCGGCCCAGGACGGGCAGAGCACCGCCACGTCGGCCCAGGGCCGCGCGGGCCGCGTCGCGGCGTCGGCGCGGAGCGCCTCCAGGAGCGCCCGGTCGTGCTCGGCGGCCGTGGCCTCCGTCACGCGGACGACATGGCCGTCGTGATAGGTGAGATCCACTTCCCGGCGCCCGGGGACGCGCACGCCGTCGAGGTCCTCGAAGGCGTCCTCGGCGACCACGGCCAGGGCGGCGTCCAGGATCTCCTTGGCATTGCGGTAATTGACGCGCAGCACCTGCCCGCGGCCGCCCCTGATGTCGACGCCCGCGTCCGACAGCCGGAACCCTCCCGGATAGACGGCCTGCTGGCCGTCGCCGATCAGGAGGAGGCCGTCGGGCGCGTCGCCCACCAGGGCGTGCAGGAGCCGCACCCCGACCAGGCTGAGGTCCTGGACCTCGTCGGCGATGACCGCGCCGTACGGCGACCGGTCCGGGTGCGCGCGGGCCTCTTCGAGGGCGAGCGCCAGGATGTCGTCGAAGTCGTGCACGCCACGGGCTTTCCGGATCCGCTCGTACTCCTCGTAGAGGGCCCAGACCACTTCGCGGTGGGTGCGCCGCAGCACGGTGCCGCCCCGGCGGCGCCGGTGCAGCGCCGCGTACTCCTCGAACGTGGTGAGGCCACGCCCCTTGATCACATAGCGGATCTCGTCCTGCCAGTAGCCGGGCGCGGCCTCGATCTCCGCCAGGCGGCTGTCCCGGCCCACGCCCTTCCAGGCCAGGCTGAAGGCGGTCTCGGCCTTCTCCTTGTGGAGGCGGCTGGCTATGCCGCGCTCGTGCAGGAACTCCTGGGCCCAGGCGTGCAGGCTGCGGAAGTCGACGCGGTGGGCCACGGCGGGGGCCATGGTGCGCAGGAAGGTGCCCTGCACCCGCGGCAGGTTCTTGGCGAAGGTGACGTACAGGACCCGGCCGCTGGTCCGCTGCGCGAGGTGGGCCGCGCGGTGCAGGCCGACCACGGTCTTGCCCGTGCCGGCGGGCCCGCTGATCCGCGCCGGCCCCGACCACCTGCGCCCGACCAGACCGGCCTGGTCGGGGTCGAGGAAGGTCATCCACTCCTCGATCGGTGCCGCGCGGGCCGCCTCCATCGCGGCGTCACGCAGCTTTCCGACGTCGAACAGGGCCGTCGCGCCGTCCTCGGGCGGCGCCGGGCGGGCGGGCGCCCCCGCCGGAACGGCGCTCCCCTCGTACGCGGGGAAGACCCCCTCCAGGTGGTCGGCCAGCGCGCGGACCACCGCCGGGCGCAGCCGGAGCCGCTCCGCGAGGAGCGCCGGGCCCACCTCGCCCTCGCCGAGCAGCCGTACGCGTCCGAGCTCGGCGCTCACGTGCTGCCCGGCGAAGACCATGAGGGGCTGGACGGCCACCGGCGACATGCCGAAGGCCGAGACCGCCTGCTCGGACACCCTCGTCATGGCCAGCAGCTTTCCGTAGTCGCGGTCGCGGGATACACCGCCGGCGCTCAGGTGGCCGTCCGAGACCTCCGGGCGCGACCGCCAGTTCTTGACGTCGATGACGAAGACACCGCCCGGGCCGATCAGCAGCATGTCGACATTGGCGGAGCGCGTCCCGGGCCAGCGCCGGTCCACCAGCAGCCGCCAGCCCCGCTCCGTGAGGACGAGCAGCTGCGCGGCGACCCGCTGCTCGCCCTCGCTCGCCGCCTCCCAGCGGGCGGCCTCCCCGCGCGCGGCCTGCCACTGCTCCCGCAGCAGCCGTTCCTGCCGCCGTGCCTCCTGCGCCCTGCGCGAGGCCGAGTCACCTGCCGCCATGTGCGCCCCCTCCCCCTTGGAATCGCGATCATAAAGCGGCGTGAGCTATCAGTGACAGTCCGTCAACTCCCCGTCCGTCAGCTTTCTCGCGGGCCCCGCACCAGCTCCTCCTCCAGCACCTCGGCGAACGCCCTTATGCGGGAGTTCTCGTGGTCGGGGTGCCAGACCAGGCCGAGGGCGGAGTCCGGGAGGCCCGTGAGGGTGATGTAGGCGACGTCGCGGCGGTGGTGGTATTCGGCGGTGGAGTGGCACAGGAGCATCGCGCCGCGGTTGGCCGCCACGAGGGAGAGGCCCTCCTGGAGGGTGGCGACCATGGGGCCCGCGGGGACGGGGCGGCCCTCGGGGGTGCGGGTGGGGGCCTGGACCTCGCGCCAGTACGCCGGGGCCGGGCCGCGGACGCCGACGAGCGGGGAGTTCGCGAGGTCCTCCGCGCACAGCACCGCGCGGGACGCGAAGGGGTGCCGCGTGGAGACCGCGAGGTACTGCGGCTGGCGGGAGAAGACCGGGCCGAGGACGAGACAGTCCTCCGCCACCGGGAGCAGGACCACCGCGATGTCGACCTCGCCGCGGTACAGCGGGCCGAAGGGGTCGGAGAGCGGCACCTCGGCGATCTCCGTGGAGCAGTCCGGGTAGCGGTCCTCGAAGAGGCTCACGACGGCCATGAAGCGGTCGTCGGCGGTGCCCTGGAAGCCGACGCGCAGCCGCCCCGAGACACCGCGGGCGGCGACGCGGGCGTCCTCGACGGTGGCGCGGAGCGCGGCGTAGGCGGGGCGCAGGGACGCGAGGAAGTCCTCGCCGAGCGGGGTGAGCCGGACGCGCCTGCTGGTACGTTCCACCAGGCGGGCGCCGATGCGGCTCTCCAGGGAGCGCAGGAGCTGGCTGACGCGCCCCTGCGAGACGTACAGCCGCTCCCCCGCCCGCCCGAAGTGCAGTTCCTCCGAGAGCGCCAGGAAGCACTCCAGCTCGCGGATCTCCACGCCGCTGGCCGGTTTCCGGTGTCCCGTGGCTCCGCTGGCTGCCATGGCTCTCGTGCCCCACTTCACATGGCGGCGCCGGAGAGCCCCGCGAGCGCGTCCCCCCGGATACCGCGTCGATTAATCCACCTCATGGAAGCATGAGGACTTCGCGATTGTTCCCCCTGCTCAGGCCGGATTGGCTGGGGACATGGCAAAAATTGATGACATGACCACCGGGGCACCGGCCCCCGGGAACGCGGCGGTGAGGGGGTGGCTCGCCGTGGTGGCGGTGGCGGCCGGGACCTTCACGGTCGTCACGTCGGAGATGCTGCCGGTGGGTCTCCTCACCCCGATCGGTGACGCGCTCGACGTCACCGAGGGCACCGCCGGCCTGACCCTGACCGTCACCGGCATCGTCGGCGCGGTCTCCGCCCCGCTGGTCACCTCCGCGGTCGGCCGGCTGGACCGGCGCCTCGTGCTCTGCGCGCTGATGGCGCTGCTCACGGCGGCGAACGTACTCGCCGCCTGGTCACCGAACTTCGCGGTCATGATGGTCGCCCGCGTGCTCATCGGCATCGGCATGGGCGGCGTCTGGTCGCTCGCCGGCGGCCTGGCCGTGCGTCTGGTTCCGGCCAAATCCGCGGGTCCCGCGACGTCCATGGTGTTCAGCGGGATCGCGATCGCGTCGGTGCTCGGCGTGCCCGCCGGTACGTACATCGGCGAATGGGCCGGCTGGCGCGAGGCGTTCCTCGCGGTGGCGGGGCTCGCGCTCCTCGTGACGCTCGCGATGGCGGTCCTGCTGCCGCCGCTGCCCGCCGAACAGGCGGTCGGCCTGGGCGGTGTGATGCGGCTCTTCGGCAACCCCAAGGTGGCCACCGGCCTCGCCGTCGTGGGCCTGCTGGTGTGCGGGCACTTCGCCGCGTACACCTACGTGCGGCCCGTGCTGGAGGACGTCTCCGGCGTGAAGGCGAGCCTCATCGGCACCCTGCTGCTGGTCTACGGCGTGGCCGGTGTGGCGGGCAACTTCCTGGCGGGTTCCCGGGTCGGGAAGAGCATCAAGGGCACGCTGCTGATGATCAGCGCGGTGCTGGCACTGTCGGTGCTGCTGGTCCCGAAGCTCGGCGTCTCCACGCTCGGCGCGCTGATCCTGCTGGCGGTCTGGGGCATCTCCTACGGCGGTGTGTCGGTCAGCACGCAGACATGGCTGGCGACGGCGGCGCCCCAGGCCCGCGAGGGCGTGACCTCGCTCTTCGTCGGCGTCTTCAACGGCGCGATCGCCGTGGGGGCCACGGCGGGCGGCCAGATGGTCGACGGCTTCGGCACCGGGTCGGTGATGTGGCTGGGCGGCGCGCTCGCCGTCGGCGCCCTCCTGGTGACGCTTTTCGGCCGCGTGCCCAAGGTCGGTGCGGCGCTCGGCGACTGACCCGGGCCAAAATGGAGTGGGCCGCTCCTCTTTGACCAGCGGCCGCGGACCCCCGCCGCGGCCGCTTCAAACTTTTAAAAATTCTCAATTCTCCCGCAGCAAAACCCCCAACTGCCGTGATTTTAAAAACTCTATGTCGTTTCATGGCGAACCTTGTGCAGGACACCCCTAGTTGTGCATGAATGGTGCAGGGCGCCGCCATTGAGGCGCCGACACGGGGGATGCGAGGGAACGGGGGGATGGGCATGCGATCCGGCAAGGAAGGTGCGGCTCGACCACGGTCCGGCTCAAGGGGCCTCGCTCGCGCCTCCTGGAGCACGAGGAGCGTGAGAATGAACCCTGCCGACGCATCCACCATCGCCCGCCACGACACCGGCGCCGACACCGGCACCGCCTACGCCCGGCATCTCGTCCGCAGGCACAGACCCCTGCTGGACCGGGCGCTGGAGACCATCCGCACCCGCGGGCACTGGTCGCCCTACCCCGAGGACCCCGACGCGTACGGCCGCGGCGGCGCCGAGGACGGCGAGGCCGCGCACCGCCGTTCGCTGCACCGGCACTTCGCCCTGGACCAGCCGGGGCGGGACGGCGTCGTGGGCCCGTCGCCCGCCGAGGGCGGCGAGCGGTCCCCGTACGGACCGGAGTTGGGCATCTCCTACGACCACCACGACCCCGCCGTCCTGCTGCCGGCCATGCGGGCGGCGATGCCGCGCTGGAACGAGGCGGGCGTCTGGACGCGCGCCGCGGTGTGCGCGGAGATCCTCGCGCGCGTCAACGCGCGCTCCCACGAGTTCGCCCAGGCCGCCGCGCACACCAGTGGCCACAACACCGTCATGGCCTTCCACGCCGGTGCCGTGCACGCGCAGGACCGCGGTCTGGAGGCCGTCGCGTACGCCGTCGCCGAGCAGACCCGGCTGCCCGCCGCCGCCGTGTGGAGCAAGCCACAGCCCGGCGCCGCGCCCTTCGTGATCGGCAAGACCTTCACGCTCCGGCCGCGCGGCGTCAGCCTGTTGATCGGCAACAGCGTCTTCCCCGCCTGGAACGGCTACCCCGGCCTCTTCGCCTCCCTGGCCACCGGAAACGCCGTGCTCGTCAAGCCGCACCCCCGGGCCGTGCTGCCGCTCGCGCTGACCGTCCGGGTGGCCCGCGAGGTGCTCCGCGAGACGGGCTTCGACCCCGACCTGGTCTGCCTGGCCCCCGAGCGGCCCGGCGAGCCGCTGGCCAAGACCCTGGCCACCCACCCGGACGTGCGCATCGTCGACTACGCGGGCTCCACCGCGTTCGCCTCCTGGCTGGAGACCCACGCCCGCCAGGCACAGGTCTTCACCGGGTCGTCCGCCGTCAACAGCCTGTTGATCGACTCCACCGCGCACTACCGCGACATGCTGGCCAACCTCGCCTTCAGTCTCGCCCTCTACAGCGGCCAGCTCTGCACCAGCCCGCAGAATCTGCTGATCCCCCGCTCCGGCGTCCCCACCGACGAGGGCCACAAGTCCTTCGCCGAGGTCGTCGCCGACCTCGGCGACGCCCTCGGCACGCTGCTGGCCGACGACGGCGAGGCGAGCGCGCTGCTCGGCGCGCTGCTCGGACCCGAGGTGCTCGCGCGGGTCGACAAGGCCGCGTCGGGCGCGCTCGGTGAGCCGGCCGTGGCCCCGCGGGCCGTACGCCACCCGCGCTTCCCGGACGCCGTGATCCGCACGCCCGCCGTGGTGACCCTGGACGCGGGCCGCGCCGAGGACCTGGCGACGCTGTCCGCCGAGTGGCTGGGGCCCGTCTTCTTCGCCGTCGCCGTGGACTCGGCCGCCGCGGGCATCGAGCTGCTGGCCCGCACCGCACGCGAGCAGGGCGCCCTGTCCGCCGGCGCCTACACCACCTCGCCGGACGTGGAGGCCGCGCTGACAAACGCCTGCGCCGACGTGGGCGTCATGCTCTCGCTGAACCTCAGGGGCAATTGGTACATCACGCAGTCCGCCGTCTATTCCGACCTGCACGGCACGGGCCTGAACCCGTCCGCCACCGCGGTCTACTGCGACGCCTCGTTCGTCGCACGGCGCTTCTGCACGGTGGGCGTACGGCGGTTCGGCGCCACGGACTGAGACCGGGCGCCTCTCACCGGCCCGGTTGCCGTACCGCCGTACCCCCCGACGACCACACCCAAGGGAGGTGGATCCCACCCATGCTCACCACGTTCAGCGCCCCCCTCGACCAGCCGCTCCGCGGCCGTGAGCGCGAGATGGCGCGCATCCACGACGTCCTCGAACACGGCCGCGGCGGTGGCCGCGCCCTGGTCGTCATCGAGGGCCGGCCGGGCTCCGGCAAGACCCGCCTGATGCGCGAGTGCGTGACCCTCGCGGACCGCCTCGGCTATGTCACCGCCAACTCCTCGCGCCCCGGCCGGGCGGCCCGCCCGGCCGGGGGGACGCGGCACCGCCTCCACTCGCCCGGCCACCGCGAGGTGTCCGCCCGCTACCGCGGCCCGGTCCGCCCGATCCTCGTCCTGATCGACGAGTTCCAGGGCCTCACCGGCTGGGCCGAGCGCACCGCCGCCCTGCCCCGGGGCCTCCACCACGACCACGTCGTGTGGGTCACGGCCCGCCGCACCGGCATGGGCCCCGACCCCACCTGCGTGCTGCTGTCGGACCCCACCAGCCGCTGCGAACGCATCGCCCTCGGCCCCCTGGCACCCTCCGCCGCCCTGGAACTCGCGGCCGACACCCTGGGCGCGCTGCCCTCCCCGCTGCTGCTCCGGCTGGTGGAGCAGTTAGACGGCCACCCCCGGCTCATCGTCGAACTCCTCACCGGGATGCGCGAGGAGCGGAGCATCCGCGTCGACGGCGACGAGGCCACCCTCGTCACCAACCGGCTGCCCGAGCGGCTGCACGCCCGCGTGCGTACGACGCTCGCGCAGTACAGCCCCGAGTGCCGGCAACTCCTGTGCGTGGCGGCCGTCCTGGGCACCGAGGTGGAGTACGAGGCGCTGGCCACGATGCTGCACACCGCGCCCTCCGCGCTGCTGCCCGTCATGGAGGAGGCGTGCGCGACGGGCGTCGTGCGCCACGACGGCGCGCGGACCGTCTTCCACAACGAACTGGTCCGGCAGATCATCGACGACTCGGTGCCGGGCGCGCTCAAGCGCGCACTCTACCGCGAGGCGGCGCTGCTCCGGGCCGTACGGCAGCCGCCCGCGGACGAGCCCGTACGCGTGCCCCCGGCGCCCCCCGCGGCGGCGCCCGAGGACCACCCGTCGCTCAGCGCCCGGCAGCACGAGCTGCTCCGGCTGGTCGGCGAGGGACTGACCAATCAGCAGATGGCCCGCCGGCTGGGCCTGTCCCCGCACACCGTCAACTACCACCTGCGGAAGCTCTTCAAGTGCTTCGGGGTGAACTCGCGGATCGACCTGCTGAGGGCCGCCGGGACACACCGGACGCCCTCGCTCGCCGGCAGCCAGGAACCCTGACCGAACCCCACACGGAGGACCACAGTGACCGGCCTCGCACTACCCCGCACCTGGCCGAGGAGCGCCCCCGCGCCCGAGCGGCGCACCGCCTGGCTGCGCGACGCCCTCGCCGCCGAGCCGGACGACGGCAAGTCCCCGCCGCTGGACGGCGACGTCCGGTGCGACGTGTGTGTCGTCGGCGGCGGCTACACCGGCCTGTGGACCGCCCTGGAGATCATCGAGCGGGCGCCCGGCACCGACGTCGTGCTCATCGACGCCGATATCTGCGGCGGTGGCGCGAGCGGCGCCAACGCCGGTTTCCTGATGCCCATGTGGGCGCGCTTCCGCGGCCTGGTGGCCATCGGCGACCACGAGGAGGCGCGGCGGCTGGGCGAGGCGTCCGAGCGGGCCGTCGACGAGATCCTGTCCTTCGCCGACGAGCACGGCATCGACGCGGAGCACCGGCGCGGGCCCTGGCTGTGGACCGCCTCCAACCGCGCACAGCTCGGCGCCTGGGAGGACACCCTGGAGGAGCTGGGCCGCGCGGGCATCGAGCCGCTGCGCCAGGTCTCCGCCGACGAGGCCCGCCGGATGGTCGGCACCCACTCCCACCACGGCGGCGTCGTCGACCCCGGCTGCGCGACCGTCCAGCCCGCGAAGCTCACCCGCGGCATGCGGCGCGTGGCCCTGGAGAAGGGCATCCGCATCCACGAGCGGACCCCGCTGACCGCGCTGCGCACCGGCGTACGGACCGAGGCCGTGACCCCGCGCGGCACGATATCCGCCGACCGCGTCGTCCTCGCCATCAACGCCTGGGCCGGTCAGCTGGAGGACATCGGCAGCCGCATGGTGACCATCGCCAGCGACACCGTCCTCACCACCCCCATCCCCGACCGGCTCGCGGAGCGCGGCTGGACGGACGGCACCTCCGTGTGCGACTCGCGGCGGCGGCTGAACTACTACCGCACCACGCCCGACGGCCGCCTCGTCTTCGGCAAGGGCGGCTCGGGCGTCGCCTACGGCCGCACCGGCCCCGACACGATGTGGGGCGCGCCCCTGCGCGCCGCCGAGATGCGGCAGCAGTTCCTGCGCCTCTTCCCCGACCTGGCCGACGTGCCCATCGCCGGCGCGTGGACGGCACCGGTGGAGTACGGCGTGACGGGCGTGCCCTTCGCCGGGTGGCTGCGGTCCGTGCCGAACGTCTGTTACGCCACCGGGTATTCGGGTGACGGCGTGGGCCCCTCGAAGCTCATGGCGAAGGTCCTGGCTTCTCTTGTGCTCGGCACGCGCGACGAATGGTCTTCCTCGGGCTTCGCCCGGACTCCTCTTGGGGGACTGCCTCCTGAGCCGTTCCGCTATGCGGGGGCCAGGGCCGTGCTTCCCGCTCTGGCGGCTGTGGAGGGGCGGGAGGACCGGGGGGCGTTTGTTCCTGGCCTCGTGAAGCGCGCGGTGTCCATCGATCCTTCGGCGTTCCGGAGGGCGTGATCCGGGGGTGGGCGGGGGCTTGTTCCCCTGCCCACCCCGGCCGCCGGTCCGTTGCCGCCTGCGGCGGGGACGCCCTTCGGGCGCCCACGGGGAAGGGGCGGGGCCGGGGAACCAGCCCCGCCCCGCCCCGCCCCGCCGGAGATCAACGAGTGATCGGCCCCAGATACCGGTCCAGTGCCGCATCCGGCAGCACCCGGGAAAGCACGCTCAACCGCCGCGCGTCCACCCCCACCCCGTACCGGGCCCGAGGACGGGCGTCAGTGAGAGCCCGGACGACGGCCCGGGAGAAGTGCGCGGGAGTGGTCGAACTCGCCCTCGCGCCCCGCTCGTTCGCGAAGAGGAAGCGGTTGAAGGGAATCCGGTACAGCGAGGCCACCCCCTCCGGCACGGACTCCAGGGCCGCCCGCGCCGTATCCGAGACCTTGCCCCAGATCGGCGTCATGATCGCGCCGGGCTGGACCACGGAGACGTCGATGCCGAAGCCGCGCAGTTCCCGCCGGAGGACGTCCGTCAGGGCCTCCTTGGCGAACTGGGCCGCGGAATAGGCGCCCATGTAGGGGATGGCGACGCTGCCGAGGCCGGAGGTGACGTTGACGACGCGGCCGCGGCTGCGGCGCAGTACGGGGAGGAAGGCGCGGGTCACGGCGAGCTGGCCGACGACGTTGGTGTCGAGCTGGCGGCGGAGTTCGTCGGTGGTGACGCATTCCAGGGGCGCGGCGACGCAGACGCCGGCGTTGTTGACGACGGCCCACAGGCCGTCCTCGCCCACGGCGGCCTCGATCTCCTTCGCGGCCGCGGCGATCGAGGCGTCGTCGGTGACGTCGACGCGTACGGGGGTGAGCCTGCCGTACGCGGCGGCGGCCAGGTCGTCGCCGTCGCCCGGCCTGCGGACGCCCGCGAAGACGTGGAAGCCCTCCTCGGCCAGGTGCAGCGCGCACGCGCGGCCGAGGCCGGAGGACGCCCCGGTGACCAGGACCGCCCGGCCCGCTCCGCTACCGGACATGGGTCGCCTCCGCCGTGGTGTGGCCGGGGAAGGTGAGGGAGTCCTCCAGCGTGCGGGTGAGCCGCTTGGCCGGGAGGAACTTGAAGTAGGCGTCGCGGATCGGGCGTCGCACGGGGTTCTCCGACTGCTCGAAGTCGCTGATGCCGCGGGAGGCGGCCACCATGCCACGGGCGCGTTCGCGGCGCTCGTCCTCGTAGCGGCGCAGCCCCCGGGTGAGGTCGTCGGCGGAGCCGAGCACCCGGGCGAGCACGGCGGCGTCCTCGATGGCCATGCCGGAGCCCTGGCCGAGGCTGGTGAGCATCGGGTGCGCGGCGTCGCCGAGGAGGGTCACCGGGCCCCTGCCCCAGCGCTCCAGGAAGGGCCGGTCGCGGGAGGGGACGGCGATGATGGACTCCTCGGGCGTCACCCGGATCGCCTTCTGCACCTCGTCGGCCCAGCCCGCGTAGGCGCGCAGGACCTCGGGCTTGCCGCCTCGCCAGTCGCGGGACTGCGCGGCGGGCATGTTCTTGGTGCCCCACCAGTAGAGCCGGCCGCCGCCCATGTCGACGAGCCCGAACCGCTTGCCGCTGCCCCAGTAGTGGGTCACCGAGCCGCGGGTGAAGCGCGGGTGCTCGAAGGGCACGACGGCGAGCCAGACGATGTAGCCGCTGTCCTTGGAGCTCTCACCGGGGCCGACGAGCTGGCGGCGGACGACGGAGTTGAAGCCGTCGGCGCCGATGAGCACGTCGCCCTCGGTCTCGCCGCCGTCCTCGAAGCGGACGCGCACGCCGCCGCCGGTCTCGTCCGTCTCGAACCCCCGGGCCGTCCGGCCGAGGTGGATCGGGATGCCCTCGGCGGCTTCCAGCAGGGCCTGCTGGAGGTCGGAGCGGGTGATCAGGACGCTGGGCACACCGAGCCGGGAGATGATGCCGGGGAAGGGGAACTCCCTGATCAGCCGGCCGCGGGCGGTCCTGACGTGGTACGACTCCAGGACCTGCCCGCGCTTCTCCAGGCCGAGGTCGATGCCGATCGAGTCGAGGGCCGCGAGGGCGTTGCTCATCACGGACAGCCCGGACCCGGCGGCCTTGAGCTCGCTCGCCCGCTCGTGGACCTCGACGTCGAGTCCGGCCTTGCGCAGGGCGACGGCCGTGGCGAGGCCGCCTATGCCGGCGCCGATGACGACGGCCTTGCGGTTCTTCTTCTGGCTCATGCTCACTTCTCGCTCATCAGTGCGGTGACGGTCTCGACGACGTGCTTCACGAAAGGCTCTTCCATGAGCGTGAGGTGGTCGCCGGGCACGTCGATGACGTTCAGGTCGCCGGTGGTGCGCTCACGCCAGCCGTTGGTGGGGTCGCGGTGCAGGGACTCGATGGCCGTGTGCATGTTGTCCAGGACCGGCGGCAGCGGCTCCATGGCGTGGATCAGCGCCATGTCCTGCTCGACGACCTCGGGCCGGTAGGCGAACGCGGCGCGCCAGTTGGCCTCGTAGACGTGGAAGAGCCGTCGGACGATCACCCCGGAGGACCCGGCGGGCAGGACGCCCTCGTCGACCGCGAGCTGGGCGATGAAGTCGAACTTCTCCTCCAGCGTGGTCAGATGGCCGGGAATGATCTCCTCCGGGGACTTGCCGCCCCGCTGGAGCCACAGCAGCTCCCAGAAGAACCAGGTGAGCAGCGCGTCGTCACCGGCGGCCTTGCGGCGGCCCGGGTTGAGGGCCGTGGTGTCGAGGAGGACCAGGCTCGCGATCTCCTCGCCCGCCGCGCGCAGCTGCCGTGCCATCTCGAAGGCGACGAAGCCGCCGAAGGACCAGCCGCCGATGGCGTACGGGCCGCTGGGCTGCACGCGCTTGATGGCCTCGACGTAGCTGGCCGCGATCTCCGGGACGCTGCGCAGCGGTTCGGTGCCCGCGTCGCTGCCGGCCGCCTGGAGGGCGTAGAGCGGCTGGTCCTCCGGGAGGTGGGGGGTGAAGCGGAGGTAGCACAGGACGTTGCCGCCCATGGGGTGGACGAAGAACATCGGCCGCTTGTCGCCCGCGGCCCGGATGGGCACGAGCGGGTCGAAGGCGGACACCGCTCCGCCGCCGCGCAGCCTCTCGGCGAGTTCGGCGACGGTGGGCGAGGCGACGAACTCCGAGAGCGGGACGTTGATGCCGTAGCGCTGCTCGATCAGCACGACCAGGCGCATCGCGGTGAGCGAGGTGCCGCCGAGGTCGAAGATGTTGTCGTGGACGCCGACGGCGGGCAGCTGGAGCAGCTCGCCGAGGATCTCGGCGAGCGTCCGCTCGTACTCGTCGCGCGGTGCCGTGTGCTCGCCGGTGGTGGCCGTGGTGAGCTGCCGGGCGCGCAGCGCCTTGTCGTCGCGCTTGCCGCTCGGGGTGAGCGGGAGCGCGTCGAGCCACTCGAAGTGCGACGGGATCATGTAGTCGGGCAGCACCGTGCGCAGCTGCTTGGCGAGCTGGCCGAGGTCGGTGCTCCCGGGGTCGCCGGTCAGGAAGGCGGCGAGGAAGGAGTCGTTGCCCTCGCGGCGGCGGGCGACGACGGCGGCCTCGGACAGGCCCGGGTGGTCCGGTGCGAAGCGGGTGATGGCGAGCTCGACCTCCGCCGGCTCGACGCGGAAGCCGCGCACCTTGACCTGCGAGTCCTCGCGGCCGACGCAGACGATCGCACCGCCGGGGAGGCGGAATCCGAGGTCGCCGGTGCGGTAGAGGCGCTCGGTGCGCCCGTCGGCGGCGCGGGTCACGAACCGCTCGGCGGTCAGCTCCGGCTGGTCGGCGTAGCCGTCGGCGAGGCAGGCGCCCGCGAGGTAGAGCTCGCCCTTCACGCCGTCGGGCACCGGCCGGAGCCGGGCGTCGAGCACGTAGGCGGCGGCTCCGTCGATCGCGGTGCCGATGGGCGGCAGCGCGGGCCAGGAGGCGGGGTCGCCGGTCATGGTGTGGGCGGTGACGACGTGCGACTCGGTGGGCCCGTACTGGTTCTCCAGGAGCACGCCGGGCAGCCGCTCGCACAGCGCGCGGATCTCGTCGGTGACCCGGAGCTGTTCGCCGGAGGACGCCAGGACCCTGATGCTCCGCGGCACGGCGTCGAGGGCGACCGCGGTCTCGGCGAACTGCTGGAGCGCGACGTAGGGGAGGAAGAGCCGCTCGACGCCGTGCCGGTCCAGCAGGCGCAGCAGCGCGGGCATGTCGCGCCGCTCGTCCTCGGTGACGACCAGCAGGTTCCCGCCGCCGCAGAGCGTGGAGAAGATCTCCTGGAAGGAGACGTCGAAGCTCATGGGGGCGTACTGCGCGGTGGTGCCGCCGACGGCGCCGCTGGGGACGCGGTTCTGCCAGGCGACGAGGTTGGCGAGCGACCGGTGGGGCATCGCGACGCCCTTGGGCTTCCCGGTGCTGCCGGAGGTGAAGAGGACGTACGCGACGGACTCCGGCGCGATCGCGGGCAGCGGGACGTCCGCGGGGGCCACGCCGTCGAAGATCTCCTCGGCGGTGAGGACGGCGGTGCCGTCGGTGAGGAGGTGGGCCTGGTCGGCGTGGGCGACGACCCGGAAGGGGCGGGCCTGTTCCAGCATCGCGGCGAGCCGCTCCTGCGGATAGCCGGTGTCCAGCGGGACCGTGGCGGCACCGGCCCGGAGCACGCCGAGGATCGTGGCGATCGTCTCGGGCGAGCGGCGCATCGCGATGCCCACCCGGTCACCGGGGCGCGAGCCCAGCGCGACGAGGGTGCGGGCGACGCGGGCGGAGGCGCGCTCCAGCTCCGCGTACGTCCAGCGGGTCTCCCCGAAGGTGAGGGCGGTGGCGTCCGGGGTGCGGGCGGCCTGCTCCTCGAAGAGGCGGGCGACGTCGGGGTGGGCGGCCTTCGCCCCCGTCGCGACGGCCGGGGCTCCGGCGAGGAACGCGAAGTCCGGTGCCTCTTCGGGGTGTTCGACCAGCCGGCGCAGGATGCCGGTGAAGCCGTTCGCGTACAGCTCGGCCTGCGCGGTGGTGAAGGTGCGGCCCTGGTGGTCCAGGCGCAGGGAGATGCTCTCGTCCGTCGGGTCGGTCATGGCGTTGACGAGGAGCTGGAAGTTGGTCTCCTCCCATGCCTGGAAGTTCCGCAGCTCCACGCCCGGCAGCCGGAAGACCTCGGCGAGCTGGCGGAAGTGGATGTAGTTGAAGGCGGTCTCCAGGACGGTGACGCCCAGGTCCTCCTGGATGGAGCTGAGCGGATAGCGCCGGTGCGGGTGGCTGTCCTGCTCCTGCCGGAACGCCTCGCGGACGACGTCGAGCCAGGTGGGGGCGTCCGCCTGGAGCCGGACCGGCATGGTGTTGAGGAAGAGGCCCGCGATGCGCTCGGAGCCCTCCTGTTCGGGGCGGCCGTGGGTGACGAGGCCGGTGGTGATGTCCGTGGCGCCGGAGAACAGCCGCAGGGTCAGGCAGTGGGCCGCGAAGAGCACGGACTTCACGGGCAGGGCGTGCGCGCGGGCGAAGGCGCGTATCGCGCCGGTGAGCCCGGCGGGCAGGTGGACCGTGCGGGTGATCAGCTCCTCGCCGCCGGGCGCCTCGTGCGGCCGGAAGGCACCGAGCTGCGGCAGCGTGGCGCCGTCGAGCCGCGCGCGCCAGTACGCGCGGGTGGCCTCGGACGCGAGGGCCAGGCGCTCGGCCCGGATGTGCTGGGCGGGGCTGGGCAGTTCACGGTCCGCGACGGCCTCGATGCCGAGGCCGAGCGCGTGGAGGTAGTCCTGGAACAGCTCGCGCACGAGGTTGGCGACGCTGCCGCCGTCGAGGATCGCGTGGTGGAAGCTGAGGACGAGCTCGACGGTCTCCTCCAGCAGGTGCACGCGGAAGTGGTACAGCGGCGCCTGCTCGAAGACGTACGGGTGGAAGCGGCGCTCCTCGATGTGCCGGCTGATCTCGGCGCGGGCGGCCGCGTCGTCGTGGCCGCGCAGGTCGACGATGCCGAGGCCGCCCTCGACGGCCGGTGCCACGGTCTGGAGCGGCTCCGAGAAGGTGCCGAGGTCGAAGGAGGAGCGCAGCACGGGGTGGCGGGCCACCAGCCGGTCGAAGGCGTGCCGGAAGCGGTCCTCGTCCCAGGGCAGGACGAAGGTGTACTGGAAGACGTCGCGGTAGACGGCCGAGTCCTCGCGGGCGCGGCTGTGGTAGAGCAGGCCGAGCTGGAGGCGGGAGAGCGGATAGGCGTCCTCGGCGCCCTCCAGGCGGGCCCGGTCGACGCCGGACACCAGGCCGAAGGGTTCGAGCGCGGGTTCCTCGGCGGTCCCGTCGGCACCGGTCGCGCGGGCGGCCAGGGCGGCGATCGTGGGGTTGCGCATGAGGTCGGTGAGCGAGAAGTGGATGCCCTGCTTCTCGGCCCGGGCCCGCACCCGGAGCATGAGGATGGAGTCGCCGCCGAGCGCGAAGTAGTCGTCGTGGACGCCGACGCTGTCGACCTCCAGGAGCTCGGCCCAGATCGCGGCGAGCGCCGCCTCGGTCGCGTCGCGGGGCGCGGTGTCGTCGCGCCCGGTGGCGGTGTCGGCGGCCGGGGCGGGCAGCGCGCGGCGGTCGGCCTTGCCGTTCGGGGTGAGCGGTACGGCGTCGATCCGCACGTAGAGCGCGGGGATCATGAACTCGGGCAGGTTCGCGGCGAGTTCGGCGCGGAACCGCGCGGGCTCGACGGTCTCGTCCGCGACGTAGTAGCCCACGAGGTGGGTGCCGCGCGCCGGGGAGGTCCGGTCGACGACGACGGCGTCGCGCACGCCGGGCACCCGGGCGAGGAAGTGCCGCACCTCGCCGAGCTCGACGCGGTTGCCGCGGATCTTGACCTGGCCGTCGATGCGCCCGAGGTATTCGACGGTGCCGTCGGCCAGCCAGCGGGCGAGGTCGCCGGTGCGGTAGAGGCGGCTGCCGGGCGTGAACGGGTCGTCGGTGAACTTCTCGGCGGTCAGCTCCGGTCGCTCCAGATAGCCGCGCGCCACCTGCACGCCGCCGACGCACAGCTCGCCGGGGACGCCGACGGGCTGGAGCCCGCCGTGCGCGTCCAGGACGTGGAGGCGGGTGTTGTGGACGGGGCGGCCGATCGGCACCCGGCGCACGGTCCCCTCGGTGGGGCAGTCGAAGTAGGAGACGTCGACGGTGGCCTCGGTCGGCCCGTAGAGGTTGACCAGCTTCGGCGCGAAGTCGCCGCCGAAGATCCGGTTGAACTGCTCGACGCGGGTGGCGGGCAGGGCCTCGCCGCTGCAGAAGACGTAGCGCAGCGAGGCGGCCTCGGCGCGCAGCTCGGGGGCGTCGTCGAGCAGGTCGAGGAAGGGGCCGAGCATGGACGGCACGAAGTGCATGACGGTGACCCGCTGTGCGGCGAGGGTGCGCAGGATGCCGCGCGGGTCCTTCTCGCCGCCCACGGGCAGCAGCGCGAGGCTCGCGCCCTCGATCGCCCACCAGAACAGCTCCCACACGGAGACGTCGAAGGAGATCGGCGTCTTCTGAAGCAGCACGTCGCCTTCGCCCACGGGATAGCGGCTCTGCATCCACGCGAGGCGGTTGACCACCGAGTGGTGCTCGACCATGACGCCCTTGGGCTTGCCGGTCGAGCCGGAGGTGTAGATGACGTACGCGAGGTCGCGGGAGGTCGCGACGGGTTCGAGCGGGCCGTCCGGGGCGTCGGGCAGCTCGTCGACGCGCAGCACGCGCACGCCGTCGGCGACCTGCGGCTCCGGGGAGTCGCTGGCCACCAGGACGACCTTGGCGCGGCTGTCCTGGAGCAGGAACGCGATGCGATCGGCGGGGTATCCGGGGTCGACGGGCACGTACGCGCCGCCGGACTTGAGCACGCCGAGCAGCGCGACCAGGGTGCGGGGGGCGCGGCGCATGAGGACGGCGACCCGGTCGTCGGGGCGCACGCCCTCGGCGCGCAGGACCCGTGCCAGCCGGTCGGCGCGGGCGTCGAGCTCGGCGTAGGTGAGGCCGGGGTCCGTGCCGTCGGCGGCGACCGCGACGCGGTCCGGGGTGCGCGCGGCCTGCTCCTCGATCAGGCTGTGCAGGGTGCGGTCGCTCGCGTACGGCACGAGGGGACCCTGCCGGGTCGCGGTGAGGTCCGCGCGCTCGGCGTCGCTCAGCACGGGCAGGGTGACGGCGGGCCGGTCCTCCTGCTCGACGCCGGCCGCGATCAGGGAGCGCAGATGCCCGGCGACGGCCTCGATGGGGTAGTCCTCGTCGAAGACGTCGCGGGCGTAGTACAGGTCGACGCGCAGGTCGGCGTCGTCCTCGAAGGCGTGGATCTGCACGGCCAGCGCGTCGGACGCGTGCACGGGGGCCTGGATGACGCTCTCGACGGCGGCGCCGGGGACCTCCGGGCGCGGGTGGCGGAGGTAGGAGAGCGTGATGTCGAAGAGCTGCCGGGAGCCGGTGCCGGCCGCGGGCAGGTCGCGGAGCACGTCGCCGAGGGCGAGCCGCTCGTGGCCCTTGTGCGCGTCGGTGGCCTCCCGTACGCGGCCGGCCAGCTCGTGGAGCGTGGCGTCGGCGGTCACGGCCACCCGCAGGGGCAGGTTGTTGGCGAACTGGCCGACGGTCGCCAGCTCACGGTCCGTGCGGCGGTTGCGGAAGGGGACGCCGAGGACGATCTCGTCGGTGCGGTGGACGCGCGTGAAGTACGCCGCGAAGACGGCCGCGACGAAGGAGAAGGGCGAGCTTCCGCCCTTGCGTATCCGCTCGACGAGCGCGGCCTCCACGGTGAAGGTGTGGTGGCCGTCGCGGCGTTCGCCCTCGGGGAGCCGCGGCGCGGCGCGGGTGAACAGGGCGGGCACGACGCCGTCGAGGGCCTGCCGGTGGAAGGCGCGGTCCTGCTCGTAGGCCGCGGAGGCGCGGTAGGCGTCCTCGGTGGCGAGAGTGTCGAGCGGCGAGGGCGGGACGGTGGCGTCCACGTCGGCCGCGCCGCGCGTGGCGCGGCCGTAGTCGGCCCACGTCTGCAGGGAGACCTGATTGGCCGCCCAGGCGTCCACGATCAAGTGGTGCGCGTTGAGGAAGAGATGGGCCACGACGTCGCTCTCGCGCAGCACCGCCGCGGTGAACAGGCGGCCGCGGCGCAGCGGGAAGGGGCGCGCGAAGGAGCTCTCCCGCCAGGCGGCACAGGCGGCCGCGGGGTCCGCCGCGCCGGAGAAGTCGAGGTACTCCACCCACTCGGCGGCGGAACCGGCGTCGGCTCCCTCGATCCACTGGCCGGGCACGCCGTCCAGCTCGTCGAAGCGCGAGGAGAACGCCTCGTTGCGGCGCAGCACACCGGTCAGGCAGCGGCGCAGCACCTCCAGATCGACCCGGCCGTCGAGCCTTTCGTGGAGGACCACATTGAACTGGTGATCCCCGGGAGCGTGTGATTCCGCTGCCCAGATGTCACGCTGGTACGAGGTAAGGGGAGAAATACGGGGAGGCGTCATGGCCTTCCTTCCGCTTTTGACAAAGGGGGGGGGTTGTATCCGGCCTCTCGCCCCGAACCTTAGATTTCCCATAACCGTATGTACCACTACTTGTACGAGTAGAAGCCGACCACTCGTTCGAGTGGTCGGCTCGGTGATATGACGAAAAATCCTGACAGAGGAAGGGCGTTGGGCCCGGTTCGCGGGCTAGCCTCCGGCGCGTGACCACATTCATTGAGGGCTCGGGACCGGCGCTGCTGCTCGCGCACGGCGCGGGCAGCGATATCCAGGACAGCTACGGACCGATTCTCGGCGAACTCACCGGGCGGCATACGGTGATCGGGCCCGACTTTCCCGGTTCGGGAAAGTCGCCATTGCCGCGGGGGCCGCTCTCCCTGGATCTCCTCGCGGACCACATAGTGGATTCCGCGGTGCGCGCGGGGGCGGAGACCTTCGCCCTCTCCGGCTTCTCCATGGGCACGGCGGTCGCGGTACGCGCGGCGGCCCGCCACCCGGAGCGGGTGACGGGCCTGGTGCTCTCCTCGGGCTTCGCGAAGCCGAACGCGCGCCTCCTCCTCGCGATCGACACCTGGCGCACGCTCGGCCGCGGCGGCGACGCCCGCGCGCTCGCCTCCTACCTCTCCCTGCTCGTGGGCGGCGCCACCTGGCTCGACGCACGCTCCTCGGAGGAACTAGAGGAACAGCTCGCCCTGTTCGCGGCGGGCATGCCGCCGGGCACGGACGAGCAGCTGGCCCTCTTCGGCACGATCGACGTCCGGCCCGACCTCGCGGGCATCCGCGTCCCCACCCTGGTGATCTCCCCCACCGAGGACATCCTCACGACGCCCTCCCTCTCACGCGAGCTGGCGGCGGGCATACCGGGCGCGAGGCTGGCCACCCTGGAGTGCGGGCACGCGATCGCGGCGGAGCGGCCGGGCGCGTGGGCGGCGCTGATCACGGACTTCCTGGCGGGGACGGCGACGTGAGCCGTGCCGCGCCCGCGGGCTCCGTCAGCGGTGGATACCGCGCCGCCGGGGCGTACGCCGGACGACGCGGCGCTGCTGCGGGATGACGCGGCGGCCCAGGTCGAGCGCCATGGGGCGCGCGGCGACCGCCGGCGGGTCGAGGGACTCGTCGTTGTCCAGGACGGCCTGGTAGAGGGCGCGCATCCGGGGCGACGGCGAGATGCCCAGGTCGCGGTCGAGCGTGCCCGCCAGCCGGTGGAAGGCGTCCAGCGCGCAGGCCGCCCGGCCGGAGCGGTAGAGGGAGAGCATCCACTGGGCGTGCAGGTTCTCGTGCGTGGGATGCCGCACGGTCAACTCGGCGAGCTCCGTGGTCAGTTCGTGGTGGCGGCCCAGGCGCAGATCGGCCTCGATGCGCTGCTCCTGCGCCTGGAGGCGCTGCTCCTGGAGGACCGTGGCCCGGCCCTGGAGCAGCGGGCCGAGGGGGATGTCCGCCAGGGCGGGTCCGCGCCAGAGCTTCAGCGCCTTGTCCAGAGTGGCCGAGACCATGCGGTCGTCCTCCCGCGCCAGGGCGGCGCGGGCGGTGCGGACGTGCTCCTCGAAGAGCTCCAGATCGGTGCCGCCGGGCTCGACGACCAGGCGGTAGCCGTAGTTGGCGGTCTGGAGGATCCGCTTCGCCTCACCGAGGGACCCGATGCGCGGAATCGTGCTCATGGCCATGCGGAGATGCAGGACATAGGTGTGCAGGGTCGAATAGGCGCTCTGCGGAGGATTCTGGTCCCAGAGTTCCTCTATGCAGGCGTCCACGGAAACCGACCGGTTGGCGTTGAGAATCAGCAGCGCGAGCAACTGCCGCTGCTTGGGCGGCGTGGGCGTGAAAGGAAGACCGTCGTCCGTGGCAAGCAATGGACCCAGCACTGAGAATTTCATGAACCCAACCCCCCGGTTTACGGGTCGACCGCGAAGAGCGGGACCCTTAGGCATGGTGGGAAACCTACAGCGCGGCTTGACCGAGTGCACCCAAGGTAGCGGAATTAACGAGTCCGACATCATTCCGGACACTTCACCAGCGCGTCGCCAACTGCCCTGACCTGCGGTGCAGTTACCTCACGTAGCACTACGGCCGGGCGGGGCCCGCACTCTCCGGCGCTGTGGGCCAGCCCACAAGGCCGGCCCAGGCGGGCCCCAGACGCTCTCCAGAAGTGCATGGAATTCGTCAAATCCAGTTGGTCAATCCTTGATCTCACAGATGACGGCGCCGGACGAGACAGAAGCACCCACTTCGGCACTTATGCCCTTGACCCTGCCCGCGCGGTGGGAATTGATTGGCTGTTCCATCTTCATTGCTTCCAGCACCACGACGAGGTCGCCCTCGGCCACTTCCTGCCCCTCCTCGACCGCGACCTTGACGATCGTGCCCTGCATCGGGGAGGTCAATGCGTCGCCCGAGGCGGCGGCTCCGGCTTTCTTCGCGGCCCGCCGCTTCGGCTTGGCACCGCCCGCTTCGGCCTTGCCTCCCGGGGCCGTTCCCAGTGACGACGGCAGGGAGATCTCCAGCCGCTTGCCGTCCACCTCGACGACCACCGTCTCGCGCGTCTCCGGCTCGGCGGCCTCGTCCCCCGCGGGTGCGGAGAATGGCGGGATCTGGTTGACGAACTCGGTTTCGATCCAGCGGGTGTGGACGTGGAAGGGGTCGGTGGTGAAGGCGGGGTCGGTGACGACGGCGCGGTGGAAGGGGATGGCGGTGGCCATGCCTTCGACGGTGAACTCGCCCAGGGCGCGGGCGGCGCGCTGGAGTGCCTGTTCGCGGGTGGCGCCGGTGACGATGAGTTTGGCGAGGAGGGAGTCCCAGGCGGGTCCGATCACCGATCCTGCTTCGACGCCGGCGTCCAGGCGCACGCCGGGTCCGGTGGGTGCGTCGAAGCGGGTCACGGTGCCGGGGGCGGGCAGGAA
>NZ_JBVHLW010000017.1:0-131735 GCF_055558795.1 Streptomyces sp. NPDC025618
ATTACTCGCACCGTCCTGATTCACCGCCGAACCCCGCACCACCCCCCACACCCGATGCCCATGACGCCGAGCATCCGACAAACGCTCCAGCAGGATCAGGCCGACGCCCTCCGAGAATCCGACGCCGTCGGCCGCGGCCGCGTACGGCTTGCAGCGGCCGTCGGGGGACAGGCCGCGCTGGCGGGAGAAGCCCGCGAACACGTCGGGGTCCGCCATGACGGTCACGCCGCCCGCGAGGGCCAGGTCGCACTCACCCTGACGCAACGCCTGCGCCGCCATGTGAATGGAGACCAGTGACGACGAGCACGCCGTGTCGACCGTCACCGCCGGACCCTCCAGACCCAGCGTGTACGCCACCCGCCCGGAGACCACACTCCCCGAGCTCGCCAGGTAGGCGTAGCCCTCCAGTTGGGCGTCGGCCTCGGGGAACGCCTTGCCGTAGTCGTGGTACATGACGCCCACGTACGTACCGGTCAGCGTGCCCTTCAGCGACGTCGGATCGATACCCGCCCGCTCCAGCACCTCCCACGACGCCTCCAACAGCAACCGCTGCTGCGGATCCATCGCCAGCGCCTCACGCGGACTGATACCGAAGAACCCGGCATCAAAATCACCCGCGTCGCACAGGAACCCACCCTGATCGCTGTAGCTCGTGCCGGGGTGGTCCGGGTCGGGGTGGAAGAGCCGGTCCAGGTCCCAGCCGCGGTCGGTGGGGAACGCGCCCATCGCGTCCCCGCCGGACTCGACAAGGTCCCACAGCTCGTCGGCGGAGGTCACGCCGCCCGGGAAGCGGCAGGCCATGGAGACGATGGCTATGGGCTCGTCCGCCTCGACGGTGGCGGGGAGGGTGAGGGGCGCGGCCGCCGTGCCGCCCAGGCGGGTGCACAGATGGGCGGCCAGCGCCTGCGGCGTCGGGTGGTCGAAGACCAGCGTCGCGGGAAGCCGCACGTCGCAGGCGGCCGACAGGCGGTTGCGCAGCTCCACCGCTGTCAGCGAGTCGAAGCCGAGGTCCTTGAAGGCGGCGTCCAGCTTCACCTGGGCGGCCGAGCCGTGGCCGAGCACCGCGGCCACGTACTCGCGGACCAGATCGGTGACGGCGGCGAGGCGGCCCTCCTCGTCCAGGCCGGCCAGGCGCGCGGCCAGCGCGCCACCGGTCGTCCCGGCCGCCGCCACGCGGCGCTGCGTGGCGGGCGCAGCGAGTGTGCGCAGCAGTGGGGACAGGCCGTCGGCCGTGGTGCGCGGGTCGAGGTCGGCGGCCAGGACGTACGGTCGGCCGTGTGCACGGGCGGCGTCGAGCAGGGCCAGGCCGTTCTCGGTGGTCAAGGGCGCGAAGCCGGTGCGCTTCATGCGCGCCAGGTCCCTCTGGCCGAGTTGCCCGGTCAGGCCGCTGGTGGCCTGCCACAGCCCCCAGCCGATGGAGAGGCCCGCGAGTCCCTCGGCGCGGCGGTTTCGCATGAGCGCGTCGCAATAGGCGTTCGCTGCCGCGTAGTTGGCCTGGCCGGGGCTGCCGAGTGCCGCCGCGGCGGAGGAGAACACCACGAAGAGTCCGAGCGGCATGCCGCGCGTCGCCTCGTGCAGGTGGTGGGCGGCGGCCGCCTTGGCGGACCACACCCTGGCCAGGCTCTCGGCGGACTGGGCGGTGACGACGGCGTCGTCCAGGACGCCCGCCGCGTGCACGACACCGGTCAGTGGGTGGGCCGTGTCGATACCCGCGAGCAGTTCGGCGACCGCGGTGGGATCGCTGACGTCGGCCGCGGCGATGTGCACCTCGGCGCCCAGCCCGGTCAGCCGCTCCCTGAGTTCGGCGCTGCCCGGGGCGTCGGCACCGCGGCGGCCCACGAGGAGCAGGTGCCGTGCGCCCTCAGCGCGTACGAGGTGTTCCGCCACGGCCCCGCCGAGCACCCCCGTGCCGCCGGTGATCAGAACCGTGCCGTCCGGATCGATGTCCTCGGCGGCGCTCTCTCGCGTGGTGACGGCGCGGGTCAGCCGGGGCACACGGATCTCGTCGGCGCGCACGGCCAGTTGCGGTTCGTCCACATGCCGCGCGGCCGCCATGGCCGTGGCGAGCGTGTCGTCCGGGCCGAGGTCGATCAGGGTGAAACGGCCGGGATGCTCCGACTGGGCGCTTCGGATGAGGCCCCATACGGCTGCGGCCGCCAGGTCAACGTCGCCATCGAACGCTGCCGTCGCCCCGGATGTCACCAATACCAGGCGACTGTCGGCGAGTTGCGCGCAACCGAGCCAGAGCTGTGCCAGGTCGAGGATCTGTGTGGCGAGCGTCAGGCCGTCGTCGTCCGCGGCGGGTCCGACCGGAGCGGCCACGAGCGGTGGTGCCGGGTCGCCCGCTTCGAGGGACGCCACGAGGTCGGCGAGGCCGGAGCCGTTCCGGCCCAGCGTCAGCCAGGTGCCCTCCTGGGCCTCCGGCTCCCCGGCGGGCAGTAGTGGGGTCCAGTCCAGGTCGAACAGGCCGCTTCGCGAGCCGTGAGCCGCCGCCTCCGCGAGCCGGTCGATGTCGGCCGGGCGCGAGTGCAGGCCCTGAACGGTGAGCACGGGGGCACCGACGGCGTCGGCCACGGTAATCCGTACACCCTGCTCGACCCGCTCGCCGAGCGGCGCGAGCCGCACCCGGACCGTAGTGGCGCGCACCGCGTGCAGCTCCACATCGCTCCAGGCGAACGGCAGCCAGACCTGTGCGCCGTCGGAGGGCGGAAGGAGCAGCGCGGCGGGCTGGAGGACGGCGTCGAGCAGCGCCGGGTGGATGCCGAACCCCTCCGGGTCACCGGCCTCCTGCGGCAGCGACACCTCGGCCAGCACGTCACCGCCGTGCCTCCACAGCGCCCGCACGCCACGGAACGCCGGCCCGTAGCCGTACCCTGCGTGCTCCGCCCGTGCGTAGAGCTCCGTGACGTCGACCGGCTCGGCGCCGGCCGGGGGCCAGGCGCCGTCCAGGGACGCCGCTTCGCCACCCACCGGTTCGGGGCAGAGCACCCCGGTGGCGTGGCAGGTCCACGGCCGCGTGGCCGCGAAGGCATCGTCGTCATCGGGGCGTGAGAACACCTGGACGTCGCGGCGGCCGCGTGTGTCGGCCGCCTGCACGACGACCTGGATCTGCAGGGCCCCGCTGGCGGGGAGTACGAGCGGCGCCTGGAGCGTCAGCTCCTCCAGGGTCGGGCAGCCCGCCTCGTCGGCGGCGCGCAGCACCCACTCCACCTGCGCGGCGCCGGGCACGAGGGCCCGGCCTGCCACGACGTGATCGTCCAGCCAGGCACCCGACTGCCGGGACACCCGACCGCTGAGCAACTGCACGTCCCCGCTGGCCAACCCGACCGAGGCGCCCAGGAGCGGATGTCCCGACGCGGCGAGGCCGAGCCCTGCCGGGTCGCCTGCCCGTCCGCCGGTGACGGCCAGCCAGTAGCGCTGGCGCTGGAAGGCGTACGTGGGCAGGTCGACCGTACGAGGAGTCGGCTCGGCCGGGAACCACCGCCGCCAGTCGACGGCGACACCCGCCGTGAACGCCAGCGCGGCGGAACGCGTCAGCTGGAGCGTGTCACCCTGGTCACGGCGCAGAGTCGGCACCACCGTGGCGGAAACACCCGCCAGCTCGATGGTCTCCTCCATACCCAAGTTCAGGACCGGGTGCGGGCTTGCCTCGATGAAAACGCGGTAGCCGTCCGCCAGGAGGGCATCGACCGTGTCGGCGAAACGAACCGGCTGCCGGAGATTCTTGACCCAGTAATCCGAGGTCAGGACACCGGCGTTGACCCGCTCAGCGGTGACCGTGGAGTAGAACGCCACATCGGTTGCCTGTGGCGCGATGCCACTCAACCGGTCCGTCAGCAGATCCGCGATCTCATCGACCTGCGGCCCGTGCGAGGCGTAATCCACGTCGATGAGCCGGGCACGGAGCTCGCGCTCCTTCGCGTCGGCCACGACAGCGGCGACCTGCTCCGGAGGTCCGGAGATCACCGTCGAAGACGGGCCGTTGACGGCGGCGATGCCCACCCCGGCGTGGGCATCGATGAGCTCGGCAGCCAACTCCCGGCTCACACCGAGCGAAGCCATCGCACCACCCCCGGCCAACTGCCGCAGAGCATCACTGCGCACAGCGACAATCCGCGCCGCATCCTCCAACGACAACGCACCGGCCACACACGCCGCAGCCATCTCACCCTGGGAATGACCGATCACCGCAGCCGGGATCACACCACAGTCGGCCCAGACAGCGGCCAGCGACACCATCACCGCCCACAGAACCGGCTGCACCACCTCCACCCGCGACAACTCGCCACCATCACCACGCAGAACACCGGTGAGCGACCAGTCCACATACGGCGACAACGCCCGCTCACACTCGGCAATACGCGCCGCGAACACCGGCGAATCATCAAGCAGTTGAGCACCCATGCCCACCCACTGCGACCCCTGCCCCGGAAACACCAACACCGGACCAGCACCCGGAGAACCAGCCACCCCGGACACCACATGAGGCGAAACCTCACCCGCCGCCAACGCACCCAGCCCGGCCGTCAGCTCCTCCTGGGACCGGCCCACCACCACGGCCCGGTGTTCGAACACCGACCGTGTCGTGGCCAGCGACCAACCCACCTCCATCGCACTGGAGTGTTCCGAGGCGAACGCCCCCAGCCGGGCGGCCTGTTCCCGCAGCGCCTCGGTGTCGCGCGCCGATACCACCCAGGGCACCACGGCGTCCGGAGCGGGCTCCGGCGCCTCGGCGGTGGCTTCGCTTTCCGGGGCCTCCTCCAGGATCACATGGGCGTTGGTCCCGGACATCCCGAACGCGGAGACCCCCGCCCGGCGCGGCCGGTCACCACGCGCCCATGGCACCGGCCGGGTCAGCAGCCGGACGGAGCCGGAGGACCAGTCGACGTGCGGGGTCGGCTCGTCCGCGTACAGAGTGGCGGGCAGCAGTTCGCGCTGGAGCGCCATCACCATCTTGATCACACCGGCGACACCGGCGGCGCCCTGGGGGTGGCCGATGTTGGACTTCACCGAGCCCAGCCAGAGCGGGCGGTCCTCGTCGCGGTCGCGGCCGTAGGTGGCGAGCAGGGCCCCGGCCTCGATGGGGTCGCCCAGCCTGGTGCCGGTGCCGTGGGCCTCCACCGCGTCCACCTCGGCGGCGCCCAGTCCGGCGTTGGCCAGGGCGGCGCGGATGACGCGCTCCTGCGAGGGGCCGTTGGGGGCGGTGAGGCCGTTGCTGGCCCCGTCCTGGTTGACGGCCGAACCCCGCAGCAGCGCGAGGATCCTGTGCCCGTTGCGGCGCGCGTCCGACAGGCGCTCCAGCAGGATCAGGCCGACGCCCTCGGAGAAGCCGGTGCCGTCGGCCGTCGCGGCGAAGGGCTTGCAGCGGCCGTCGGGAGCCAGGCCGCGCTGACGGGAGAACTCCGTGAACATGCCCGGGGTCGACATCACCGTCACGCCGCCCGCGAGGGCGAGGTTGCACTCGCCCTGGCGCAGCGCCTGCGCCGCGAGGTGCATGGCCACCAGCGACGAGGAGCACGCCGTGTCGACGCTGACTGCCGGGCCTTCGAGGCCGAGGGTGAAGGAGACGCGGCCCGACAGGACGCTCAGGGCGTTGCCGGTCAGCAGGTGTCCCTCCACCGACCTGTCGGCCTGGCCGCTGCCGAAGCCGGGGACGCCCGCGCCGACGTAGACGCCGGTGGGGGTGAGCTTCAGGCCGGCGGGGTCGATGCCGGCCCGTTCCAGGAGTTCCCAGGCGGTCTCCATGAGGACCCGCTGCTGCGGGTCCATCGCCAGTGCCTCGCGCGGGCTGATGCCGAAGAAGGAGGAGTCGAAGCCGGGCGCGTCGTGCAGGAACCCGCCGTGGCGGACGTAGCTGGTGCCCGGGTGCTCGGGGTCGGGGTGGTAGAGGCCGTCCAGGTCCCAGCCGCGGTCGGTGGGGAACTCGCCGATGGCGTCGCCGCCTTCGGCGACCAGTTCCCACAGCGCCTCGGGCGAGCGGGTGTCGCCCGGGAAGCGGCAGGCCATGGAGACGATCGCGACCGGCTCCTGGTAGCGCTCCTCCACCTCGCGCAGCCGCTGGCGGGTCTGTCCGAGGTCGACGGTCACCCGCTTCAGATACTGACGAAGCTTCTCTTCGGTACTCGGTTCGGCACTCGACATCGAACGTCACTTCTCCATCAGCGAGGGGCACGGCAGGGCAAGGCCGCCGGTCGGGGAATGTGGGAGCTCCCGGTCGACGCGCATCACAGCTCGCGGTCGATGAACGCGAACATCTCGTCGTCGGAGACGCCGTCGAGCGCGTCCAGCTCGGTCGCGCCCGTGGCGGCGCGGTCCGCGCCGTTCAGCTTGGTCAGCAGGGCGTTGAGCCGCCTGGCGATCCGGCCGCGCGCCTCCTCGTCCAGCGCGAGCGCGTCCAGGCCCGACTCGATCCGGCCGAGGTCGCCCAGGACCGGGTCGGCCGCGTCCTGCGAGGGCGCGGGCGCGCCGTCGGGCGACAGGAGTGTCAGGAGGTGGTCGACGAGGGTGGCGCTCTCCGGGTAGTCGAAGACGAGCCCGGCGGGCAGCTTCAGGCCGGTGGCCGCCGAGAGCCGGTTGCGCAGTTCCACGGCGGTGAGGGAGTCGAAGCCGAGTTCCTTGAACGAGGTGTCCGGGCGGATCGCGTCGCGGTCGGCGTGGCCGAGGACCCCGGCGACGTTCGCGCGTACGAGATCGAGCAGCAGGCGCTGCCGTTCGGGGGCCGGCAGTCCGGCGAGCCGGTCGGCGAGGCCGTCCCCGGCGGCCGCGCCGGTGGCGGCGGTGGGCCGGCGGTCACGGCCGCCCGGCGCCGTGCCGGCCAGGGCGCGCAGGAGCGCGGGCCGGGACGCGGCCGGCTGGGCGGCGACGGCCCGTGGGTCGAGGTCGACCGCGACGAGGTGCGGGCGGCCATGGCCGCGGGCGGCGTCGAGGAGGGCCAGGCCACGCTCGGTCGTCAGAGGCGTGAAACCGGTGCGCTTCATGCGCGCAAGGTCCGTCTCACCGAGATGCCCGGTCATGTCGCTCGCGGTCTCCCAGAGCCCCCAGCCGACGGAGAGGCCCGGCAGCCCGGAGGCGCGGCGGTGCTGGATCAGAGCGTCGCAATAGGCGTTCGCCGCCGCGTAGTTGGCCTGCCCCGGGCTGCCCAGTGTCGCCGCGGCGGACGAGAACACGGCGAACAGGCCGAGGCGCAGATGCCGCGTCGCCTCGTGCAGGTGGTGCGCGGCGGCGGCCTTGCCCGCCCACACCCTGGCCAGGCTCTCGGGGGTCTGCGCGGTGACGACGGCGTCGTCCAGGACACCGGCGGCGTGCACGACGCCGGTGAGCGGGTGGGCGGGATCGATCTTGCCGATCAGTTCGGCCACCGACTCCGGGTCGCTCACGTCGGCCGCGACGACGGTCGCCGTGGCACCCGATCGGCCGATGCGGGCGAGGAGTTCCTCCGCGCCGGGGGCCTGTGTGCCGCGCCGGCCCGCGAGGAGCAGGTGCCGTACGCCCCATGCGCGGACGAGATGTTCCGCCACCGCCCCGCCGAGCACCCCCGTGCCACCGGTGATCAGGACCGTGCCCTCGGGTTCGAGGGCGGGCGGGATCTCCAGGGCCAGCTTGCCGGTGTGCTTGGCCTGGCTCATGAACCGGAACGCCTCACGTGCCCGGCCGAGCGGCCACGACTTGACGGGCAGCGGCTTGAGTGCCCCGGAGGCGAACAGTTCGCCCATCTCCGCCAGCATCTCGCCGATCCGGTCCGGCCCGGCGTGCGGTACGAGGTCGAAGGCCCGGTACCAGGCGCCCGCGTGGTCGGCGGCGACCTGGGCGGGGTCACGCTTGTCGGTCTTGCCCATGTCGACCATGCGCCCGCCCTCGGCGAGCAGCCGCAGGGAGGCGTCGGTGAACTCGCCCGCCAGACTGTGGAGCACGACGTCCATGCCCTGTCCGCCGGTGGCCTCCCGCAGGGTGTGCTCGAAGTCGAGGTCACGGGAGGAGGCGCGGTGGGCGGCGTCGATGCCCATCGCCTCCAGCACGGCGTGCTTGGCGGGACTCGCGGTGGCGTACACCTCGGCACCCAGGTGACGGGCGATCTGGGTGGCGGCCATGCCCACCCCGCCGGTCCCGGCGTGGATGAGCAGCGATTCGCCCGCCCCGAGACGGCCCAGGTCCACCAGGCCGTACCAGGCCGTCAGGAACACCACCGGCACCGCCGCGGCCTCCTGGAGGCTCCAGCCTTCGGGAACCGGCACGACCATCCGCGCGTCGGCGATCGCCACCGGTGCGAAGGCGCCCTCGAACAGGCCCATCACGCGGTCACCGACCGACAGGCCCGTCACGCCGGGGCCGACCTCCGTGACATGGCCGGCACCCTCGCTGCCCGCGAAGGTGCCCTTGTCGGGGTACATGCCCAGGGCGATCAGGACATCGCGGAAGTTCATGCCCGCCGCCCGTACGGAGATCCGCACCTGGCCCGGCTCCAGCGGCGCGAGCGCCTCCGGCGCCTCGATCACCGACAGGCTCTCGACGGTGGCGGTGCCCACGGTGCCCAGCCGCCAGGCGGGGGCGCCGACGGGCGGGACGAGCTCCGTGGGAGCACCGGCGGGAACCATCCTCGGGACGAGAACGAGGCCGTCACGCAGGGCGAGTTGCGGCTCGTCCTGCTCCTCGATCACATGGCGCAGGGCGGGCTGCGGGAGATCGTCGCCGTCCGCGTCCACGAGGGCGAAGCGGCCCGGGTTCTCGGACTGGGCGCTGCGGACCAGCCCCCAGACGGCCGCGGCCGCCGGGTGGGCATCGCTGCCGTCACCGGTGGCCACGGCACCGCGTGTCACCAGCAGCAGGCGGGACTCGGCCAGCTCGGGCGCCGCCAGGAACTCCTGGACCAGGGACAACGCCCTCCCCGCCGTCGCGAGACCGTCACCGGTCTCGACGGGGGCGACCACGGCCCACGGCGCGTCGCCCGCGGCGGACACCACGTCGGCCAGGCCGACACCGTCCGCCAGCGTGACCCAGGTGTCGCTGCCCGACGTGCCCTGCTCCGGCACCGGGAGCGGCGTCCACTCCACGGCGAAGAGACCGTCGACACCGCTGCGGGCGGCGGCCGAGAGCTGCGCGGGGTCGGCCGCTCGCAGGGTCAGGGACTCCACGCCGAGGACGGGCGCACCGGTGCCGTCGGCGAGCGTGACCCGCAGATCCCGCTCGGCCGACTCCCCCCGCGGGGACAGCCGGACGCGGACGCGGGTGGCCTGCTCGGCGTGGAGCGACACGCCGCTCCACGCGAACGGCAGCCACATCTGCCCGTCCTCGGGCCGGTCGATGAGCAGCAGCGGGTGCAGGGCGGCGTCGAGGAGGGCCGGGTGGATGCCGGAACCGTCGGCGTCACCGGCCTGTTCGGGCAGCTCCACCTCGGCGAGCAGGTCGTCACCGTGCCGCCACAGCGCCCGCACGCCCTGGAACGCCGGCCCGTAACCGTATCCGGCCTCCGCGGCCCGCGCGTAGAAGTCCGCGACGTCCACCGCTTCCGCACCGGCCGGAGGCCACTGCCCGTCCAACTGACCGGACGTGGCCGCCGGTTCCGGGCTCAGCACACCGACTGCGTGACACACCCAGGCGCCACCCGCACCGGGCTGGTCCGGGCGGGAGTGTACGCGTACGTCACGCCGGCCCTGCCCGTCGGCGGCGCCCACGGCCACCTGGACGGACAGGCCGCCCGCTTCGGGCAGCACCAGCGGTGCCTGGAGCGTCAGCTCCTCCACCGTGGCGCATCCCGCCTCGTCGGCGGCCCGCAGCGCCCACTCCACGAGCACCGCGCCTGGCACCAGCACCGTCCCGCCCACCACGTGCTCCGCGAGCCAGGAGGGCGCCTCGCGGGTGAGCCGCCCGGTGAGCAAGTACGAGTCGGCGTCGGCCAGTTCCACAGCGGCGGCGAGGACCGGGTGCCCGGAGGAGGCCATTCCGAGCTCGGCCGGGTCGCCGGTGAGCCGGGTGGGCGCGTCAAGCCAGTAGTGCTGGTGCTGGAAGGCGTAGGTGGGCAGGGTGACGGTACGAGGGGTCGGCTCGGCCGGGAAGAAGCGCCGCCAGTCGACCTCGACACCGGCCGTGAACGCCTGCGCGACGGCACGGGCGAGCTGGGCGCTGTCACCGTGATCACGGCGCAGAGTGGGCACCACCATGGCGGGGACGTCCGTCTTCTCGATGGTCTCCTCCATCCCCAGGTTCAGGACCGGGTGCGGGCTTGCTTCGATGAAGACGCGGTAGCCGTCCGCCAGGAGGGCGTCGATCGTGTCGGCGAAACGAACGGGCCGACGCAGGTTGGTGACCCAGTAGTCGGTGGTCAGGATGCCGGTGTCGATCCGCTCGGCGGTGACCGTGGAGTAGAACGCCACATCGGTGGCGTGTGGCTCGATGCCGTTCAACCGCTCGGTCAGCAGATCCGCGATCTCATCGACCTGCGGCCCGTGCGAGGCATAATCCACATCGATGAGCCGGGCCCTGTGACCACGCGCCTCCGCCCCCGCGACCAAGGCCGCCACCCGCTCCGGCGGACCAGAAATGACCGTCGACGACGGGCCGTTCACCGCCGCGATGCCCACACCGGCGTGGCCGTCGATGAGCTCGGCAGCCAACTCCCGGCTCACACCGAGCGAAGCCATCGCCCCGCGACCGGCCAACTGCCGCAGAGCATCACTGCGCACAGCGACAATCCGCGCCGCGTCCTCCAACGACAGCGCACCGGCCACACACGCGGCAGCCATCTCACCCTGGGAATGACCGATCACCGCAGCCGGAGTCACGCCACAGTCGGCCCAGACAGCGGCCAGCGACACCATCACCGCCCACAGAACCGGCTGCACCACCTCCACCCGCGACAACTCGCCACCATCACCGCGCAGCACGCCGGTGAGCGACCAGTCCACATACGGCGACAACGCCCGCTCACACTCGGCGATACGCGCCGCGAACACCGGCGAATCATCAAGCAGTTGGGCACCCATGCCCACCCACTGCGACCCCTGCCCCGGAAACACCAACACCGGACCAGCACCCGGAGAACCAGCCACCCCGGACACCACATGAGGCGAAACCTCACCCGCCGCCAACGCACCCAGCCCCGCCGTCAGCTCCTCCTGGGACCGGCCCACCACCACGGCCCGGTGCTCGAACACCGACCGCGTCGTGGCCAGCGACCAGCCGATGTCCGTCGCGGTGGCTTCGGCGTCCCCGGCGAGGAACGTGCCCAGCCGACGGGCCTGCTCACGCAGGGCGTCCGCCGTACGGGCAGAGACGACCCACGGCACCACCGCACCCGGCGCGAGCCGCGGCGCTTCCCGCTCCACCGGCGGCGGCGCCTCCTCCAGGATCAGGTGCGCGTTCGTGCCCGAGATACCGAACGAGGACACGCCGGCCCGGCGCGGCCGCTCGCCGCGGGACCACGGAACCGGCTCGGTCAGGAGGCGGACGGCACCGGAGGACCACTCGACGTGCGGGGTCGGCTCGTCCGCGTGCAGGGTGGCGGGCAGCAGCTCGTGGCGCAGCGCCATCACCATCTTGATCACACCGGCGACACCGGCGGCCGCCTGCGTGTGGCCGATGTTGGACTTGACCGAGCCGAGCCACAGCGGCCGGTCCTCGGGGCGCCCTTGGCCGTACGTCGCCAGCAGGGCCTGTGCCTCGATGGGGTCGCCGAGTGTGGTGCCCGTGCCGTGGGCCTCGACCGCGTCGATCAGGTCGGGGCTCTGGCCCGCTCCGGCCAGGGCGGCGCGGATGACGCGCTCCTGCGAGGGGCCGTTGGGCGCGGTCATGCCATTGCTCGCGCCGTCCTGGTTGACCGCTGAACCGCGCAGGATCGCGAGGACGTCGTGGCCGTTGCGCCGGGCGTCGGAGAGGCGTTCCAGGAGGACGAGGCCCGCGCCTTCGCCCCAGCCGGTCCCGTCGGCGGTGGCGGCGAAGGGCTTGCAGCGGCCGTCGGGGGCCAGGCCGCGCTGGCGGGAGAACTCCACGAAGGTGTTGGGGGTGGCCATCACGGTCACGCCGCCGGCCAGGGCCAGCGTGCATTCGCCGCGCCGCAGCGCGTCGGCCGCGAGGTGCATCGCCACGAGGGAGGAGGAGCAGGCGGTGTCGACCGTGATGGCGGGGCCTTCGAGGCCGAAGGTGTAGGCGACCCGGCCGGACGCCACGCTCGGTGTGCTGCCGGTCATGATGCGGCCCTCGTAGCCGTCCGGCTTGTGGGCGAGGAAGCGGGAGCCGTAGTCGTCGTACATGATCCCGGTGATGACGCCGCACGGGGTGCCGCGCACGGTGGCCGGGTCGATGCCCGCGTCCTCGAAGGCGTGCCAGGCGCATTCGAGGAGCAGTCGCTGCTGGGGGTCGGTGGCGGCGGCCTCGCGCGGGCTGATGCCGAAGAAGCCGGCGTCGAACCGGGCCGCGTCGTAGAGGAATCCGCCCTCGCGTGTGTAGCTGTGGCCGACCTGGTCGGGGTCGGGGTCGAAGAGGCCGGTCACGTCCCAGCCCCGGTCACCGGGGAAGGGGCCGATGGCGTCCGTGCCGTCGGCGACGAGCCGCCAGAGCTCCTCGGGCGAGGTGACGCCGCCGGGGTAGCGGCAGGCCATGCCGATGATGGCGATGGGGTCGTCGTCGGTGGCGGCGCCGCGGACCGCCGGCAGGGGGGTGGCCGGGGCGGCGTCGGGCAGGTGGCTGCGCAGGTGGCGTACGAGGGCCCCGGGGGTGGGGTGGTCGAAGATCAGGGTGGCGGGCAGCCGGATGCCGGTGGCGGTGGAGAGGCGGTTGCGCAGCTCCAGGGCGGTCAGCGAGTCGAAGCCCAACTCGTGGAAGGCACGGCCGAGTTCGATGGAGCCGGGTGAGGGGTGGGCCAGGACGGTCGCGATCTGTTCGCGGATCAGGTCGGCGAGGGCGCGGTCGCGGTCGGCGGCGGAGAGCGCGGCCAGGCGGGCGCTCCACGAGGTGGGCGCGGCCCCCTCGCCGGTGGCCGCCGCCGTGGCCCGGGGCCGGGGGGCGCGGACGAGGCCGCGCAGGACGGGGGGCAGTGTGTGGGCGGCGGCCTGTCCGTGCAGGACGGACCGGTCGAAGCGGGTGGCGAGGACGGTGGCGTGCGGGGCGGTCAGGGCCGCGTCGAAGAGGGTGAGAGCCTGCTCGTCGGTGAGTCCGGCCACGCCGGTGCGGTGGATGCGGGCGCGGTCGGTGTCGCCGAGCCGGGCGGCCATGCCGCCGCTCGCGGACTCCCACAGGCCCCAGGCCAGGGAGGTGGCGGCGAGGCCGTGGGCGCGGCGGTGTCCGGCCAGGGCGTTGAGGAAGGTGTTGGCGGCCGCGTAGTTGGCCTGGCCGCCGTTGCCCAGGACGGAGGCGCCGGAGGAGAAAAGGACGAAGGCGGCGAGGTCCAGGTCCCGGGTGAGTTCGTGGAGCCGCCAGGCCGCGTCGGCCTTCGGGGCCAGGACGGCGTCCAGTTGTCCGGGGGTCATGGCGGTGACGAGGGTGTCGTCGATGATGCCCGCGGTGTGGACGACGGCGGTCAGCGGGTGGGCCGCGGGGATGTCGGCGAGGAGCCGGGGCAGCGCGTCGGGGTCGGTGATGTCGCAGGCCGCCACGCGGACGTCGACGCCCTCGGCGGTCAGTTCGCTCCGCAGGTCCGCGAGTCCCTCGGCGGTCTCGCCGCGCCTGCTGACGAGCAGCAGGTGGCGGGCTCCGTGGGCGGTGGCCAGGTGGCGGGCGGTGGCCCGGCCGAGGCCGCCGGTGCCACCGGTGATGAGGACGGTGCCCTCGGGGTCGAGGCGCCGCTGCGGGGAATTGTCGGCTTCCCGGGCGTCCCCGGCCTCGGGGCTCGTGACGGCGAGGCGCGGTACGAGGGCGGTGCCCGCGCGCAGGGCCAGCTCCGTCTCGGCCTGGGCCGTCGCCGTCGTCACCGCCGCGGGCACGGCGCGGTGGGTGGCGGGGTCCTGGTCGATGTCCAGCAGCAGGATCCGGCCCGGCTGTTCGGCCTGGGCGGCACGGACCAGGCCCCACAGGGGGGCGGTGGCCAGGTCGGCCGGGGCGTCGTCCGGGTGGGCCGCGACCGCGCCCGTGGTGAGGATGACGAGGCGGGCCGGGGCGAGGGCGTCGGCCGTCAGCCAGTCGCGCAGCAGGTTGAGGGTGGCGTGGGCGTGGGCCCGCGCCTGGGCCGGGATGCCGTCCCGGTCGCCGGGCAGGACGGGGGCGAGGACGAGGCCGGGGACCGGCTCGCCTGCCTCGACCGCCGCCGTCAGCGCGGCCAGGTCCTCGTAGCGCGGGCCGGGGACGAGGTCCGTTCCCTCCGTACCGAGCACGGCCCAGGTGCCGGTGGCGGGTTCGTCGGCCGGCAGGGCGAGCGGCTGCCATTCCACGTGGTGCAGGGGCGTCCCGGCGGGACGGGCGGAGCGCCAGCGGTCGGCGGGGATCAGCCGCAGCTGGAGCGTGCCGACGGTGGCGACGGGCGCGCCGTCGGGGTCGGTGAGCGTCAGCCGCAGCTGGTCGGCGCCCTGGCCGCTGAGGCGGACCCGCACCCGGGTCGCGCCGGTCGCGTGGTGGCGGACCTGGCCGAAGGAGAACGGCAGGCGCACCGGCGAGGTGTCGTCCCCCGCGCCGTAGAGCTCGTCGACGGCGTGCAGCGCGGCGTCGAGGAGCGCGGGGTGGAGCGTGAAGTGCTCGGCGTCGCCGAGCTGTTCGTCGTCGAGGCGGACGTCGGCGTAGAGGTCGTCCCCGTGCCGCCAGGCGGCGTGGACGGCGCGGAAGACGGGCCCGTAGCTGTAGCCCTGCTCGTCGAGGCGGGCGTACAGCGCGTCGACGTCGAGGGGGGTGGCGTCGGCGGGCGGCCAGGGCGTGGTGTCGGTGGCGGGCGGCGCGGTGGTACCGGCCGCGGTCAGGGTGCCGGTGGCGTGGCGGCGCCAGCCGTGCGCCGTGTCCGTGTCCGCGTCGATGTCCCCGGTGTCGTCGGCGGGACGGGCGTGGATGGTCAGGGCGCGGCGGCCGGAGGCGTCCGGGGCGCCGAGGGCGAGCTGGACGCTGACGCTGCCGGTGTCGTCGAGGAGCAGCGGGGTTTCCAGCGTCAGGTCGTCGACGGTGTCGCAGTCGGCGTAGCGCCCGGCGAGCAGCGCGAGTTCGACGAAGGCGGTGCCGGGCAGCGGGATGCTTCCGGCGATGCTGTGGTCGGCGAGCCAGGGGTGCGTACGCAGGGAGAGCCGCCCGGCGAGGAGCAGGCCGCCGTCGGCCTGCCGGATGACGGCGGGCAGCAGCGGGTGGCCGGTCCCGGCGAGGTCGGCGGCGCGGGCCGGGGCCGCGCCGTCCGGGGTGGGGCGCCAGTAGCGGCGGCGCTGGAAGCGGTAGGTCGGCAGCGGCAGTCGCTCGGTGCCGGCGGGGAAGAGCGCCGTGAAGTCGACCGGCTGCCCGTCGGTGTGGAGCGCGGCGAGGGCCGTCAGCAGGGTGCGGTCCTCGTCGTGGCCGGAGCGCAGGGCGGCGGTGACGACGGGCTGGGGCTCCTCGTCGGGCGCGGTGGCCGGGAGGCAGTCCTGGACCATGGTGGCGAGGACGGGGTCGGGTCCCAGCTCCAGGTAGCGCACCACGCCCTGGCCGTGGAGGGTGCGCAGCCCGTCGTGGAAGCGCACCGGCTGCCGGACGTGCCGTACCCAGTAGTCGGCGTCCGTCAGGAGTCCGGGGCCGGCGAGGTCGCCGGTGAGGTTGGAGACGACGGGGATCTTCGGTGCGTGGAAGGTCAGCCCCTCCGCGACGCGCCGGAATTCGTCCAGCATCGGCTCGATCAGGGGCGAGTGGAAGGCGTGGCTGACGTTGAGGCGCTTGGTCTTGTGCCCGCGCCCGCGCAAGGTCCCTTCGAGCTCGGTGACGGCCTGGCCGGTGCCGGACACGACGACGGCGGTGGGGCCGTTGACGGCGGCGAGCGAGAGGTGTTCCTCGCGGCCGGTGAGGAGCGGGAGTACGTCGGTCTCGGCCGCCTGGACGGCGAGCATGGCACCGCCCGCGGGGAGGGCCTGCATCAGGCGGCCGCGGGCGGCGACCAGCGCGCAGGCGTCCGGGAGGGAGAGCACGCCCGCCGCGTGGGCGGCGGAGATCTCGCCGACGGAGTGGCCGGTCAGGTGGCTCGGGGTGACGCCGAGGGAGGTGACCAGGCGGTACAGCGCGACTTCGAGGGCGAACAGGGCGGCCTGGGTGAGGCCGGTCCTGTTCAGGGAGGCCGCCTGCTCGGTGCCCGCCTCGGCGAACAGCGCTTCGCGCAGGGGCTGTTCGAGCAGCGGGTCCAGGTGGGCGCAGACCTCGTCCAGGGCCTCGGCGAACACGCCGTAGGCGCGGTGGAGTTGAGCGCCCATGCCGGGGCGCTGGCTGCCCTGGCCGGTGAAGAGGAAGGCGGTGCCTCCGGCGCGGGCCGGGCCCGTGCCGGTCGTGAGTGCCGGGTGGGTACGGCCCGTGGCGAGCGCGGCCAGGGCCTCGGCGCGCTCGTCCCGGTCCGCGCCGAGGACCACGGCACGGTGCTCGAAGAGGGAGCGGCGCAGCAGGGTGCCGCCGACGTCGGCCGGTGAGGTGTTCTCGTGGCCGGCGAGGTGCCCGGCGAGGGCCTCGGCCTGGGCGCGCAGGGCGGGGGCGGTGCGGGCGGAGAGCAGCCAGGGCAGGCGCGGGCTGGCTTCCCGGGCGGCCGGGCCGTCTGGGGCGGCCGTGTCCTTACGGGCAGCCGTGTCCTTCCGGGCGACCGCGACGGCGGGAGCGCCGGCGGTCGGCTCGCCCTCGGCTCCCTCACCGGCGACCTCGGCGTCGGCCGTCGGCGGTTCCTCCAGGATCAGGTGCGCGTTCGTGCCGGAGATGCCGAAGGACGAGATGCCCGCCCGGCGGACCCGCTCCCCGCGCGGCCAGGTCACCGGCTCGGTGAGCAGGCGTACCGCGCCTGATTCCCAGTCGGCGTGCGGGGTCGGCCGGTCGACGTTCAGGGTGGGCGGCAGCGTCTGGTGGCGCAGTGCCAGGATCATCTTGATGAGTCCGGCCGCTCCGGCGGCGCCCTGTGTGTGGCCGATGTTGGACTTGACCGAGCCCAGCCACAGCGGCCGGTCCTCGTGCCGCTCCTGGCCGTAGGTGGCGAGGAGCGCCTGTGCCTCGATGGGGTCGCCGAGCTTCGTCCCGGTGCCGTGCGCCTCGACCGCGTCGACCTCGGCGGGCGAGAGGCGGGCCCCGGCGAGGGCGGCGCGGATGACGCGCTGCTGGGAGGGGCCGTTCGGGGCGGTCAGGCCGTTGCTCGCGCCGTCCTGGTTGACAGCCGAGCCCCGGATGACCGCGAGGATCTCGTGCCCGTTGCGGCGGGCGTCGGAGAGACGTTCGAGCACCAGCAGGCCCGCGCCCTCGGAGAAGGCGGTGCCGTCGGCGGCGGCCGCGAAGGGCTTGCACCGCCCGTCGGCGGCGAGGCCCCGCTGCCGGGCGAACTCGGTGAAGACGTACGGCGTGGTCATCACCGTGACGCCGCCCGCGAGGGCCAGGTCGCACTCGCGGCGGCGCAGCGCGTGGGCGGCCAGGTGCACGGCGACCAGGGACGACGAGCAGGCCGTGTCGATCGTGACCGCCGGGCCCTCCAGCCCGAAGGTGTAGGCGAGGCGGCCGGAGAGCACGCTGGGGGCGTTGCCCGTGACGAGGTGACCCTCGGCCTCGGGGTCGATGTGCGGGGTGCCGAAGCCGGGCAGGGCCGCGCCCGCGTAGACGCCGGTGCGGCTGCCCTGGAGCGACCGCGGGTCGATGCCCGCGCGTTCGAGGGCTTCCCAGGCGCACTCCAGGAGAAGCCGCTGCTGCGGGTCGAGGGCCTGTGCCTCGCGGGGGCTGATGCCGAAGAACTCCGGGTCGAACAGGTCGGCGTCGTGGAGGAAGCCGCCCTCGCTCGCGTAGGTGGTGCCCGGGTGGTCGGGGTCGGGGTGGAAGAGCCGTTCCAGGTCCCAGCCGCGGTTGCCGGGGAAGGCGCCCAGGGCGTGGCCGCCCGCGGCGACCAGGTCCCACAGGTCCTCGGGGGTGCGCACGCCGCCGGGGTAGCGGCAGGCCATCTGGACGACGGCGACCGGTTCCTGGTCGCGCTCCTCGGCCTCGCGCAGCCGCTGCCGGGTGGCGTGCAGGTCCGCGGAGACACGCTTGAGGTAGTCGACCAGTTTCTCTTGGCTCACCATGTGCGCTCTGTCTCCCCGCGGGTGGTCGCGAGGTGTTCGGCGTGCACTCGCCTCACACCCCCAGTTCGTTGTCGATGAAGTCCAGCACTTGCTCGGCGGTGGCGGCCTCCAGGTGGTCCACGGCGGCGTCGGGCGCTGCCGCCGCGAACCGCGCGAGGAGCGCCTCCAGCCGTGCCACGACCGCCGCCCGGTCGAGGTCCCGCTCCACGGCCGCGGACAGGGTGTGCTCGACGCGCGCCACCTCCCGCAGGACCTGGGCGGTGATGTCGTCCGTCGCGGCGGGCGCGCCCTCGGGGGCGAGCCGCTCGACGAGGTGGGCGGCGAGCACCCGGGCCTGCGGGTAGTCGAAGACCAGGGCGGCGGGCAGCTTCAGGCCGGTGGCGGCGGCGAGCCGGTTGCGCAGCTCGACGGCGGTCAGGGAGTCGAAGCCGAGCTCCTTGAACCGCGTGTCCACCTGCACCGTCCCGGGGTCGGCGTGGCCGAGCACGCCTGCGGCGTGGGTGCGCACCAGGTCGGTCAGCAGCTCCAGCCGCTCCTCGCCGGTCAGGGCGGCGAGCCTGCCGGGCCAGTCGGCCGCGTCGCCGGCGGCGGCCGTGGGCCGGGAGGTGGTGGGTGCTCCGGCAGCGGCGAGTGCGCGCAGCACGACGGGAACGGCCGTCTGCGAGGCGGCGGGCACCCGGGCGTCGAGGTCCAGGGCGAGCAGGTCGGGGCGGCCGTGGGCGCGGGCTGCGGACAGCAGGGCACAGCCCTTCGCCGCGCTGGTGGGCCGGATGCCGTAGCGGTCGATGCGGGCCCGGTCCGCCGCGGACAGCGTCCCGGTGAGGCCGCTCACCGCCTCCCACAGTCCCCACGCCACGGACAGGCCCGGCAGGCCACGGGCCCGCCGGTGCCGGGCGAGGGCGTCGCAATAGGCGTTGGCGGCCGCGTAGTTGGCCTGGCCGGGGGTGCCGAGGGTGGAGGCGAAGGAGGAGAACATGACGAACATCCCGAGCCTCGCCCCCTCCGTCGCCTCGTGGAGGTACCGCGCGGCGGCGGCCTTGGCCTGCCACACCCGGGCGAGGCGCTCGGGGTCCTGGGAACCGATCAGGGCGTTGTCGAGCGCCCCGGCCGCGTGCACGACGCCGGTCAGCGGATGCGCCGGGTCGATGCCGGCGAGCAGCTCGGCCACGGCCCCGGGCGCGCTCACGTCGGCCGCCACGAAGGTGGCCTCGGCGCCCAGTGCGGCGAGTCGCGCGGCGAGTTCGGGAGCGCCGTCGGCGTCGGGTCCGCGACGGCTGACCAGCAGCAGATGGCCGCTCTCCCCCGTGCGCGCCAGGTGTTCGGCGACCGCGGCTCCGATGGTGCCGGTGCCTCCGGTGATCAGGACGGTGCCGTCCGGGTCGAGCGGTGCGGGCACGTCGAACACCAGCTTGCCGGTGTGCTGCGCCCGGCTCATGAACCGGAACGCCTCCCGCGCCCGGCCGAGCGGCCAGGCGCTGACCGGCAGCGGCTCCAGCCCGCCGGACGCGAACAGCTCACCGAGGCGGTCGAGCATCCCGCCGAGCCGTTCGGCGCCGGTGTCGGCGACCAGGTCGAAGGCGTGGTACGCGATGCCGGGGTGCTCCAGTGCGACGGCCTCGGGGTCGCGTACGTCGGTCTTGCCCATCTCCAGGAACCGGCCGTCGTCGCCCAGCAACCGCAGGGAGGCGTCGAGGAGTTCACCGGTGAGGCTGTTGAGCACGACGTCCACGCCGCGCCCGCCGGTCGCCCGCCGGACCGACTCCTCGAAGCCGGCGTCGCGCGAGGAGGCCCGGTGGGCGGCGTCGATACCCATCTCCTCCAGCAGGCCGTGCTTGGCGGGGCTCGCCGTGGCGTACACCTCGGCGCCCAGGTGGCGGGCGATGCGTACCGCCGCCATCCCCACCCCGCCGGTCGCGGCGTGGATCAGCACCGACTCCCCGGCCCGCAGGCGGGCCAGTTCCACCAGGCCGTACCAGGCCGTCAGGAACGCGGCCGGGGCGGCGGCGGCCTCCCGCATGTCCCAGCCTCGCGGGACGGGGGCCAGCGTTCGCGCGTCGGCGACGGCCCACGGCCCGAACGCGCCGTCCAGCATGCCCATCACACGGTCGCCGACCGCCACGCGCGCGACACCGGGGCCGACCTCGGTGACCACACCGGCGGCTTCCGTGCCCGGCAGGGCGCCCGGGTCCGGGTACATGCCCAACGCGATCAGCACATCGCGGAAGTTGACGCCCGCGGCGTGCACGGCGATACGGGCCTGTCCCTCTTCCAGCGGCCGCAGCGCGTCCTCGCACGCCACCGCCGTGACGGCGTCCAGCGTTCCGGAGGAACCGCCGACGAGGCGCCAGGCCCGCTCTCCGGGCGGCGCGGCGAGCTCGGCGGTCCCGGTCACCCGCTCCCACCGGGGGACGAACGCCCGGCCGCCCCGCAGGGCGAGCTGCGGCTCGTCCGCGCCCACCGCGGCCCGCACCAAGCCGGCGACGGCGTCGTGGGTGTCGCGGGCGGGCGGCGCGTCGGTATCGAGCAGGACGAAGCGGCCCGGGTTCTCCGACTGGGCGCTGCGCACGAGCCCCCACACGGCGGCGCCCGCCAGGTCCGGATCGCCCGGCAGGCCGGCACCGTCGGCCGGATCGGTGGCGTCCACCGCGCCCCGGGTCACGAGCACCAGCCGGGCCGGCTCCAGGTCCGGCGCGGCCAGGAATTCCCGTACGAGACCCAACGCCCGCTCGGTGACGTGCAGTTCGTCCCCGGCTGGGGTGTCCACGGCCGCGAACACGAGGTCGGGCACGGGAGTTCCCGGGGCGGCAGCGTCGACGAGCGCGCCCACGTCCGGGTAGCGGTCCACGCAGAGGTCGAGATCGCCCAGGGCCACGGAGCCGGTGGCTTCGCCGTCCGCGCTCGGCAGGGACAGCGGCGTCCACCGCAGCTCGTAGAGCCCGTCCGCGCCCGGCGCCGCGGCCGCCCGCACCTGCTGGGCGCTCGCGGCCCGCAGCCGCAGCGCCGCCACGTCCACCACCGGTCCGCCCGCGGGATCGGTCACGGTCACGCGCACCGTCTCCTCGGCGCCCCCGCTCAGCCCGGAGAGCCGCACCCGCACGGCGGTGGCCCCGGTGGCCCACAGCGAGACACCGCTCCAGGTGAACGGCAGCAGCACCCGCCCGTCCTCGGAACGGTCGGCGAGCAGCAGCGGGTGCAAGGCGGCGTCGAGGAGCGCGGGGTGGATGCCGAACCCGCCCGCGTCACCGGCCTGTTCGGGCAGCTCCACCTCGGCGAGCAGGTCGTCACCGTGCCGCCACAGCGCCCGCAGCCCCTGGAACGCCGGGCCGTACGCGTATCCCGCGGCGGCGACCCGCTCGTAGAAACCGCTCACGTCCACCGGATCGGCACTCGCCGGCGGCCACTGCCCGGCCTGCCGGGACGGCCGCTCGGCCGACTCGCGCCCCAGCTCGCCGACGGCGTGGCACACCCATGCCGTGGCGGCCTGCTCCGGGCGCGAGTACACGCGTACGTCACACCGGCCCTGCGCGTCGGGCGCGTCCACGACGACCTGGACGTCGACGCTCCCGGAAGCGGGGAGCACGAGCGGCGCCTGGAGCGTCAGCTCCTCCAGGGTGGGACAGCCCGCCTCGTCGGCGGCCCGGAGCACCCACTCCACCAGGGCCGCGCCCGGCACCAGTACCGTTCCGGCCACCTCATGCCCGCTCAGCCACCCGCCGCCCTTGGCGGAGATCCGGCCGTCGAGCACCACTCCCCCGTCGGCCAGCGCGACCGCGGTGGGCAGCAGCGCGTGCCCCGCCCCGCCCCGGACGCCATCGGCGGCACCCGCCCTGGCCGCGGTGTCGGCCAGCCAGTAACGCTGGTGCTGGAAGGCGTAGGTGGGCAGGGTGACGGTACGAGGGGTCGGCTCGGCCGGGAAGAAACGCCGCCAGTCGACCTCGACACCGGCCGTGAACGCCTGCGCGACGGCACGGGCGAGCTGGGCGCTGTCACCGTGATCACGGCGCAGAGTGGGCACCACCATGGCGGGGACGTCCGCCTTCTCGATGGTCTCCTCCATCCCCAGATTCAGGACCGGGTGCGGACTGGCCTCGATGAAAACGCGGTAGCCGTCCGCGAGGAGGGCCTCGACCGTGTCGGCGAAACGGACCGGCTGCCGGAGGTTGGTGACCCAGTAGTCGGTGGTCAGGATGCCGGTGTCGATCCGCTCGGCGGTGACCGTGGAGTAGAACGCCACATCGGTAGCGTGTGGCTCGATGCCGTTCAAACGCTCGGTCAGCAGATCCGCGATCTCATCGACCTGCGGCCCGTGCGAGGCATAATCCACATCGATGAGCCGCGCCCTGTGACCACGCGCCTCCGCCTCCGCGACCACGGCCGCCACCCGCTCCGGCGGACCCGAAATGACCGTCGACGACGGGCCGTTCACCGCCGCGACGCCCACCCCGGCGTGGCCGTCGATGAGCTCGGCAGCCAACTCCCGGCCCACACCGAGCGAAGCCATCGCACCACGCCCGGCCAACTGCCGCAGAGCATCACTGCGCACAGCGACAATCCGCGCCGCATCCTCCAACGACAACGCACCGGCCACACACGCGGCAGCCATCTCACCCTGGGAATGACCGATCACCGCAGCCGGAGTCACACCACAGTCGGCCCAGACAGCGGCCAGCGACACCATCACCGCCCACAGAACGGGCTGCACGACCTCCACCCGCGACAACTCGCCACCATCACCCCGCAGGACGTCGGTGAGCGACCAGTCCACATACGGCGACAACGCCCGCTCACACTCGGCAATACGCGCCGCGAACACCGGCGAATCATCAAGCAGTTGAGCACCCATGCCCACCCACTGCGACCCCTGCCCCGGGAAGACCAACACCGGACCGGGTCCCGCTTCTCCGGCCACCCCGGACACCACGTCCGCGGTCACCTGGCCGGCCGCCAGCGCCTCCAGACCGGCGGCGGCCTCGGCGTGGTCGTGTCCCACCACCACGGCCCGGTGCTCGAACACCGACCGCGTCGTGGCCAGCGACCAGCCGATCTCCGTCACGGTGGCTTCGGCGTCCCCGGCGAGGAACGCGCCCAGCCGACGGGCCTGCTCACGCAGGGCGTCCGCCGTACGGGCAGAGACGACCCACGGCACCACCGCACCCGGCGCGAGCCGCGGCGCTTCCCGCTCCACCGGCAGCGGCGCCTCCTCCAGGATCAGATGCGCGTTCGTGCCCGAGATACCGAAGGCGGAGACGCCCGCGCGGCGCGGGTGGCCGGTGTCCGGCCACACGGTGGGCTCGGTGACGACCTCGACCGCTCCGGTGTCCCAGTCGACGTGCGGGCTGAGCTCCTCGACGTGGAGGGTCGCGGGCACGACGCCGTGCCGGATCGCCATGACGGTCTTGATGACGCCGGCGACGCCCGCGGTGGCGTGGGTGTGGCCGATGTTGGACTTGAGCGAGCCGAGCAGGAGGGGCCGGTCGCGGTGGCGTCCGTAGGTGGCGAGCAGGGCCCCGGCCTCGATGGGGTCGCCGAGCTTCGTGCCGGTGCCGTGCGCCTCGACGGCGTCCACCTCGGCGGGGGTCAGCCGGGCGTTGGCCAGGGCGGCGCGGATGACGTTCTCCTGCGCGGCGTCGTTGGGCGCGGTGAGGCCGTTGCTGGCGCCGTCCTGGTTGACGGCCGAGCCCCGGACGACGGCGAGGACGTCGTGGCCGTTGCGGCGGGCGTCGGAGAGGCGCTCCAGGAGGATCAGGCCGATCCCCTCGGAGAATCCGGTGCCGTCGGCGGCCGCGGCGAACGGCTTGCAGCGCCCGTCCGGGGCGAGGCCACGCTGGCGGCAGAACTCGGTGAACATCAGCGGGCTGGACAGCACGAGCACACCACCCGCGACGGCGAGGTCGCACTCGCGCTGGCGCAGCGCCTGGGCGGCCAGGTGGATGGCCACGAGGGAGGCGGAGCAGGCCGTGTCGACGGTGACCGCCGGGCCCTCCAGCCCGTACGTGTAGGCGACCCGCCCGGAGATGACGCTGGTGAGGCTGCCGGTGGTGGCGTGCCCTTCGAAGCCCTCCGGGATGCGGGGCAGTTGGGACATGTAGTCCTCGCTCGACACCCCGGCGTAGACACCGGTGCGGCTGCCCTTGAGCGTGGCGGGGTCGATGCCGGAGCGCTCGAACAGCTCCCAGGAGGTCTCCAGCATCATCCGCTGCTGCGGGTCCATGGCCAGCGCCTCGCGCGGGCTGATGCCGAAGAAGTCGGCGTCGAAGGAGCACGCGTCGTCCACGAACCCGCCGTGCCGGACGTAGCTCGTGCCGTAGTGGGCGGGGTCGGGGTGGTAGAGCGCGTCGAGGTCCCAGCCGCGGTCGGCGGGGAAGTCCTCGATGGCGTCCTTGCCCGCGGCGACCAGGTCCCACAGGTCCTCGGGCGAGGCGACGCCGCCGGGGAAGCGGCAGGCCATGCCGACGATCGCGATCGGTTCCTGGTGGCGGTCCTCGGCCTGGCGCAGGCGCTGCTTCGTGTCGTGGAGTTCCGTGGTCACGCGGCGCAGATACTCGACCAGCTGTTCTTCGCTCGGCATGTGGGGTCACCCGGCCTTCGGAGTGGGGTTCGCGGGCGCGGTGTCGCGCGAGACACCCAGCTCGTTGTCGATGAAGTCGAAGATCTGATCGGCGGACGCGGCCTTGAGCCGGTGGGCGGCGCTGTCGCCGTCCGCCGCGGCGTTCGTGGACTTCCACCGGGCCAGCAGCGCCTCGAGCCGGGTGGTGATCTCCCCCGCGTCCCCGTGGGGCAGGCGGGCGGCGATCGCGGTCAGGTCGTTCTCCACGCGGGTCAGGCCGCTCAGGACGGTGTCGGCGGTGAGCGGCCCCGGCCGCGCGCCGGCCGGGGCCTCGCTCTCACCCGCCCTGTCCTGGCCGGTCAGCCGTTCGCGCAGGTGGCCGGCGATGGCCGCGGGGGTCGGGTAGCGGAAGACGAGGGCGGTGGGCAGCCGCAGGCCGGTGTCCGCGACGAGCCGGTTGCGCAGCTCGACGGCGGTCAGCGAGTCCAGGCCCAGCTGTTTGAACGTGGCGTCGCCGCGCAGCGCGTCCGGGTCGGTGCGGCCGAGGACCTCGGCGGCGTGGGTGCGTACGGAGTCGATGAGCACCCCGAGCTGTTCCGCGGCGGACAGGGGGGCCAGGCGGTCCGACCAGTCGGTGGGAGGGCGGTGGTTGGCAGCCGAGCGCCGGGCCGGGGTGTGCGGGGCGGTGCGGGAGCGCGGCGGCGCGGCGGCCGTTTCGACGGCCCGCAGCTGCCGGGACGCGGCCGCCACCAGGACCAGGCCCTCGCACGTGAGCACCTCGGCCCCGGCGAGGTCGCTCACCCGGACCTGCCAGGTCCGGCCGGACCGTGCGTCCCGCTGCCCGTCGACGGGCGACAGGTGGACGCGTGCGGAGGTGGCACCGGTGGCCCACAAGCAGACCCCGGTCAGCGTGAAGGGGAGCCACACGTGGTCCGCCTCGACAGGCCCGGCGAGCAGCGCGGGGTGCAGCGCGGCGTCGAGAAGGGCCGGATGAATACCGAATCCTTCGGTCTCTGCGGCTCCTTGAGGGAGCGTCACCTCCGCGTAGAGATCCGAGCCACGGCGCCACATCGCGCGCAGCCCCTGGAAGACGGGTCCGTAGCCGACGCCGGACGCGGCGGCGTCTTCGTAGAAGCCGTCCAGGCCGACGGGTTCGGCACCGGCGGGCGGCCAGGCGCTGTCCGCGGTGGCGGGCGGTTCGGGGGCCTCGGTGGCGAGTTGGCCGCTCGCGTGGCAGGTCCACGGTGTGCCCGCGCCGGGGGCCGCGTCCTCGTCGGGGCGGGCGTAGAGGTGGAGGTCGCGCCGGCCTTCCCGGTCGTCGGCCGGGCCCACGACGATCTGCACCTGGACGCCCCCGGTCTCGGGCAGCACGAGCGGCGTCTCGAAGGTGAGGTCGTCGACGCCCGCGCATCCGGCCTCGTCGGCGGCCCGCAGCGCCCACTCGGTGAGGACCGAGGCGGGAACGACGGCGGCGCCGAAGAGGGTGTGCTGGGCGAGCCACGGGTGGCTGTGCCGGCCGACCCGGCCGGTGAGCAGGCGCACGCCGCCGTCGGCGAGTTCGGTGGCCGCGCCGAGCAGCGGGTGCCCGGCCGGTGCCAGGCCGAGGACGGCGGCGTCCTGGCCGCCGGTGGGTGTCTCCAGCCAGTAGCGGTGGCGCTGGAAGGCGTACGTCGGCAGGTCGAGCGCGGGCGCGCCGGGTGCCGTGAACCACTGCGCCCACCTGACGGCGCAGCCCGCGCCGAAGGCGTCGCCGAGCGACTGCGCCAAGCGCGCCAGGCCGCCGTCGTCGCGTCGCAGCGTGGGCACGGTCACGGCGTCCGCGTCGGCCGCCTCGATGGTCTCCTCCATGCCGAGGGTCAGCACGGGGTGGGGGCTGGCCTCGACGAAGACGCGGTAGCCGTCGGCGAGCAGGGCCTCGATGGTGTCGGCGAAGCGGACGGGCTGCCGCAGATTGGTGACCCAGTAGCCGGTGTCCAGGCCGGTGGTGTCGATCCGGGCGGCGGTCACGGTGGAGTAGAAGGCGATGTCCGTGGCGACGGGCCGGACGCCGGCCAGGACGCGGGTCAGTTCATCGGTGATCAGGTCGACCTGGGGGCCGTGGGAGGCGTAGTCCACATCGATGACACGGGCCCGCAGCCCGCGCGCCTCCGCCTCGGCCACGACCGCGGCCACCGCCTCGGGCGGCCCGGAGATCACCGTCGAGGACGGCCCGTTGACCGCCGCGACACCCACCCCCGCATACCCCTCGATGAGCCCGGCCGCCTCCTCCCGCCCAGCCCCCAGCGAGGCCATCGCGCCGCCCCCGGACAGCTCCCGCAACGCCCGGCTGCGCAGCGCCACGACCTTCGCACCGTCCTCCAGCGACAGCGCACCCGCCACACAAGCAGCCGCGATCTCACCCTGCGAATGCCCCACCACAGCAGCGGGCGTGACACCGTACTCCGCCCACACCGCGGCGAGAGAGACCATCACCGCCCACAGGACGGGCTGCACCACCTCCACCCGCGCCAGCTCCTCGCCACCACCACGCAGCACCCCGGCCAGCGACCAGTCCACATACGGCGACAACGCCCGCTCACACTCCGCGATCCGCGCCGCGAACACCGGCGACTCGTCAAGCAGTTGAGCACCCATACCCACCCACTGCGACCCCTGCCCCGGGAACACCAGCACCGGACCGGGCCCGACAGCGCCCGCCGCCGTGCCCGCGGGGGTGTCGCCCGCGGCGAGCGCGCCGAGCTTGTCCAGGAGTTCCGCGCGGTCCTGCCCCACCACCACGGCGCGGTGCTCGAACACCGACCGTGTCGAGGCCAGCGCCCAGCCCACGTCCGCGGCTGTCACGGACGCCGATTCCCGCACGAAAGAGGCCAAGCGGCGGGCCTGTTCACGCAGGGAGTCCGGAGTCAGCCCCGAGATCACCCATGGGATCACCGCACCGCCGTCCGCCACCGGGGCGGCCGCCTCCGCGTACGGCGCCGTCTCGTGCGGGGCCTCCTCCAGGACCAGATGCGCGTTCGTCCCGGAGATACCGAAGGAGGAGATCCCGGCCCGGCGCGGGCGGGCGCCGCGCGACCACGCGACCGGCTCGGTGAGCAGCCGCACGGCACCCGAGGACCAGTCGACGTGCCGACTCGGCTCGTCCACGTGCAGGGTGGCGGGCAGCAGCTCGTGGCGCAGCGCCATCACCATCTTGATCACACCGGCGACACCGGCGGCGGCCTGCGTGTGGCCGATGTTCGACTTGACCGAGCCGAGCCACAGCGGCCGGTCCGCGGGCCGGTCCTTGCCGTACGTCGCGAGGAGCGCCCCGGCCTCGATCGGGTCACCCAGGGTGGTGCCCGTGCCGTGCGCCTCCACCACGTCGACGTCCTCGGCGGACAGCCGCGCGTCGGCGAGGGCGGCGCGGATGACGCGCTGCTGGGAGGGGCCGTTGGGTGCGGTGAGGCCGTTGCTGGCGCCGTCCTGGTTGACGGCGGACCCCTTGACCACCGCCAGGACGCGATGCCCGTGGCGGCGTGCGTCCGAGAGGCGCGCCAGGAGGACGAGGCCGACGCCCTCGGCCCAGCCGGTGCCGTCGGCGCCGTCGGCGAACGGCTTGCAGCGGCCGTCGGGGGCCAGGCCGCGCTGCCGGGAGAACTCGGTGAACATGCCCGGCGTGGCAAGCACCGTGGCGCCCCCGGCCAGGGCCAGGTCGCACTCGCCGCGCCGCAGCGCCTGGGCCGCCAGATGGAGTGTGACCAGGGACGACGAGCACGCGGTGTCCACCGTGAGGGCGGGCCCCTCCAGGCCGAACGTGAACGCCACGCGGCCCGAGGCCACGCTGGGTGTGCTGCCGGTCAGCAGATAGCCGTCGGTGGACTGCGAGGGTTCGTGCAGCCGGGGTCCGTAGTCCTGCCCCGTCATGCCGACGAAGACGCCCGTGGGGCTGCCCTTGAGCGCGTGCGGGTCCAGTCCGGCCCGCTCGAACGCCTCCCAGGCGCATTCGAGGAGCAGCCGCTGCTGCGGGTCGACGGCCAGCGCCTCGCGCGGGCTGATGCCGAAGAACTCGGCGTCGAAGCCGGCCGCGTCGTAGAGGAATCCGCCCTGCCGGGTGTGGCTGGTGCCGGACCGGTCGCTGTCGGTGTGGAAGAGCCGCTCCAGGTCCCAGCCGCGGTCGCCGGGGAACTCCCCGATGGCGTCGCCGCCTTCGGCGACCAGTCGCCACAGGCCCTCGGGCGAATCGCCGCCGCCGGGGTAGCGGCAGCTCATGGCGACGATGACGACCGGGTCCTCGGCCGCGTCGGCCCCGCCCTGGCGGGTGGGCGTCGGGGTGGTGTGTTCCGGTGTGCCGGTGAGGAGTGCGCGCAGGTGGCCGGCGACGGCCAGGGGTGTCGGGTGGTCGAAGGTGAGCGTGGCGGGCAGCGGGAGGCCGGTCGCCGTGCCGAGCCGTTCGCTCAGCTCGGCGGCGGCCATGGAGTCGAAGCCCAGCTGCTTGAAGGTCCGCGCCGTGTCGACCGCGCCGGGGGCGGCGCCGAGGACGACGGCCACCTGCCGGCCGACCAGGCCGAGGAGTTCGGCCTCGGAGAGCGCGGCGAGCGCTGCCTCTGCGGCCGCCGGTGGCACGGCGGTCTCCCGCGGGCCGGACGGGGTGGCCGCCGGTTCCGTGTCGGGCCAGTGGCGCTCGCGCTGGAAGGCGTAGGTCGGCAGGCTCACCCGCGTGCCACGGCGCTGGGCGGCCCGCCCGGCGGTGCAGTCGACGTCGGCGCCGCGCGTGTACGCCTGGGCGAGGGCCGTCATCAGCGTGGCGGTCTCCGCGCGGCCTCTGCGGCACACCGCGACCGCCGTGGGGCGCGGGCGGCCCGGGGCACCGGAGGCGGGGAAGCACTCGCGGGCCATCGCGGACAGCGGGGCGTCGGGGCCCAGTTCGACGAAGGTGGCCACGTCCCGCTCGCACAGGTGGCGTATGCCGGACAGGAACTGTACGGGCCTGCGGGCGTGCTCCGCCCAGTAGTCCGGGCGGGCCAGGTCGGCGGCGGTGACCGGCAGGCCGGTGACGTTGGAGATGACCGGGATGACCGGTTCGCGGAAGGTCAGCCCCGCGGCGACGGTGCGCAGTTCGTCGAGAACCGGGTCCATGTGGGGTGAGTGGAAGGCATGACTGACCTTCAGCCGACTGGTCTTGCGGCCGCGTTGCCGCCAGGCGGCGGTCAGTTCCTCGACGGTGTCGCGGTCGCCGGAGACGACGACGGAGCGGGGGCCGTTGACCGCGGCGAGGGCGACCCGCTGTTCGTGCCCGGCGAGCATGGCGGCGGCCTCGTCCGCGCCGGCCTGCCAGGCGGCCATGGCGCCGTCCGCCCGTACGGCCTGCATCAGACGCCCGCGCGCGGCGACCAGGGCGCTCGCGTCCGGCAGCGAGAGGGCACCGGCCACGTGCGCGGCGGTGATCTCGCCGACCGAGTGGCCCAGCACGTAGTCGGCCTCAAGGCCGAAGGAGGACACGAGGCGGTACAGGGCCGTCTCGATCGCGAAGAGCGCGGGCTGGGTGTATGCCGTCCGGTCGAGGAGCGCGTCCTGCCCCGGGCCATCGCCGAGGACGATGTCGCGCAGCGGGCGGTCCAGGTGGGCGTCGAGCTCCGCGAACGCCTCGTCGAGGGCGTCGGCGAAGACGGGGAAGACGCCGTACAACTCCCTTCCCATGCCCGGGCGTTGGGCGCCCTGGCCGCTGAAGAGCAGGGCGATCTTGCCGTCGGTGACGCTCTCGCCTGTCACCACGGAGGCGGTGTCCGTGCCGTCGGCGAGCGCGTCGAGGGCGGCGAGCAGGTCGCCGGTGCCGCTGCCGAGGAGTACGGCGCGGTGGGCCAGGGCCGCGCGGCCGGTGGCCAGCGCGTGCGCCACGGCCGCGGCGTTTGCGCCGGGGCGGGCGGCGAGGTGGTCGCGCAGCCGCCCGGCCTGGGCGCGGAGCGCGGGGGCGCTGTGGGCGCTGACGGTCCACGCCACCGGTAGCGACGTGGCGGGCGGCTCCGCCGCGGCGGCGGGGCCGGTCTCCGGGTCGGGGGCCGCGGCCAGGACGACGTGCCCGTTGGTGCCGCCCATGCCGAAGGACGACACCCCGGCGACCAGGGGCTGTTCGGGGCGCGGCCAGTCGCTCAGCCGCCGCTGGACGGCGAGGCCGAGGCCGGCGAGCGGGATGGCCGGGTTGGGGGTGTCGAAGTTCAGGCTCGGCGGGAGCTTGCGGTGGTGGATGCTCAGGGCCGTCTTGATGAACCCGGTGATCCCGGCGGCGGCTTCGAGGTGGCCGACGTTCGTCTTGACGGAGCCGACGGCGAGGGGCGTCGCGCGTGCGCCGCCCCGGCCCAGCGCGGCGCCGAGGGCCGCGGCCTCGATGGGGTCGCCGACGGGGGTGCCGGTGCCGTGCAGTTCGACGTACTGCACCTGGTCCGCGGTCACCCGGGCGCTCCGGCAGGCCAGGCGCACCACGTCCTGCTGCGCCCGGCCGCTGGGCAGGGTCAGGCCGTCGGTGGCGCCGTCGCTGTTGACGGCGCTCCCCTGGACCACGCAGTAGACGGTGTCGCCGTCGCGCCGCGCGGCCGCCAGCGGCTTGAGCACCACCAGGCCGCCGCCCTCGCCGCGTACGAAACCGTCGGCGCGGGCGTCGAAGGTGTGGCAGCGGCCGGTGGCCGAGAGGCCGCCGAAGCGGGCGGCGGCCAGTTCGGTGGACTCCGGGGAGCAGATGAGGCTGACCCCGCCGGCGAAAGCGAGCTCGGACTCGCCGTTGCGCAGGCTCTCGCAGGCCAGGTGCAGGGCGACCAGCGAGGAGGACTGGGCGGTGTCCACGGTGAGGCTGGGGCCGGTCAAGTGGTAGGTGTACGAGATGCGGTTGGCCAGGATGCTGCGGTGCACGCCGGTCATGGTGTGCCGGGTGACGGCCCGGTCCCCCTGACGGCGCAGGACGTGGGTGTAGTCGTCCCAGAACGCGCCGACGAAGACGCCGGTGCGGCTGCCGCTCAGGGTGGGCGGGCGGATCCCGGCGTCCTCGAGCGCTTCCCAGCTCAGTTCGAGGAGGAGCCGCTGCTGCGGGTCCATCGCCACGGCCTCGCGCGGGCTGACGCGGAAGAAGTCCGCGTCGAAGCCGTCGACGCGGTCCAGGAAGCCGCCCGGTCCCGTGAGGCCCGAGTCCGCCTGCCGGTGCGGGGGCGGGCTGGGGAGCACGGCGCTGCGGCCCTCGCTCAGGAGCCGCCAGAACGCGGCCGGGCCGGACGCTCCGGGCAGGCGGCAGGCCATGCCGACGACGGCGACGGGCTCGGGGCGGGCGCCGGGGCCCGTGGTGGCCGTCACGTCAGGTGCGATCGGTGGGGGGACAACTGGCTGCCACACAACATCAACGGCGCTCCCGGTCCGAAATCGGAGATCGCTTCGAGTACCGGGCTCATCGTGAGCGGGGTCTCTAAAGGGGAGCCAAACCGCACCTTGCCGCCTGCCGCTTTAGTCCGCCGCTATGGGTCCCGGTCAGCATCGGGCGCGTACGGCACCGGGTGTGCGCCGGGCGCGAGCCGGGCCGGCCGCAGCGGTCGCGCGGAGGATCCGCGGTACGGCGGGACGAGAGGGAGGGCCATGGACAAGGGCATACAGCAGGCGTGGGGCACGGGAGCCGGACTGTGGTTGCGCCGGTACCACGAGAGCGCGGGGGCGCCGGTGCGGCTGCTGTGCTTTCCGTTCGCGGGCGGCTCGGCGAGCTATTTCTTCGGTCTCTCGCGTCTGCTCTCGCCCGATGTCGAGGTCCTGGCGGTGCAGTATCCGGGGCGGCAGGACCGGCACGGTGAGCCCTGCCTGGAGTCGGTGGCGGGGCTGGCCGACGCCGTGGTGGCCGAACTGCCCGCGGACGGCAAGCCGTTCGCGCTGTTCGGGCACAGCATGGGCGCGCTCGTGGCCTTCGAGGTCGCGCGGCGGCTGCGGGATCCGGGTGGTCCCGGCAGCCCGGTGCGGCTGTTCGCCTCCGGCGGCATCGCGCGGCCCTACCGGCCGGAGGGCCCGGACGAACTGCCCGGCGACGGGGACATCCTGGCGCACCTGCGGTCGCTGGGCGGGACCGATGAGAGGTTCTTCGCCAGCGAGGAGTTGCAGGCCCTGATCCTGCCGGCGCTGCGGGCGGACTACCGGGCGGTCGGCGCCTACGAGCCGCCGGGTCCGGAGCGGCTGGACTGTCCGGTGACGGCGCTGATCGGGGACGCGGACGGGCGGACCTCGCCCGCGGAGGCGGCCACCTGGCGGGAGCGCACCAGCGCTGACTTCGAGCTGCATGTGCTGCCCGGCGGGCACTTCTATCTCGACGCCTGCCAGGAGCAGGTGGCGGGCATCGTCGCCGACGCGCTGGCCGCGGTCCGTACGGGCCGCTGACGGGCCTGGCCGTGCTCCCTGGCGCGCCCCGCCGGGGGGCGGGGCGCGTCAAGGGGCGGACCGTTGCGTGACTGCCGGGGGATCGAAGCCGCGCACGGCCGGCCGGGGCCCCGCGAGTCCCGCCGGGGGAGGTCGGGACTCGCGGGGGCGCCGTACGCGGAAGGCGGGGGCTCCGCCGCGTACGGCAGTCGGTCGGGGGCGGGGGGCTGCCCCGCCCCGTGCCGGGGACCGCGGTCAGGGCCGCAGGTCCTCCAGGAACAACAGCGCTTCGTCGAGGGCTTCGGTGAAGTCCATCTCAGGATTCTTCGCCCACTCCAGCGAGACCTGGAGCATCACGCCGAAGACCGCTCCGGTGTAGGCGCGGACCGAGGCGTCGCCCGGGGAGCGGCCCGCGCGCTTGGCCACCTGCTCGGACATGATCTCCATGGTCCGGCTCATGTTGCCGAGGCTGGCCCCCCACAGCTCCGGCTCGGAGATGATGAGGACCCAGCGTTCGCGCTGGAGGGCCAGTTCCTCGGCGGGGATGTCCTTGAGCATCGACCTGATCGTCCGGCGCTCCGCCTGGATGGGCGTGAGGTCGGGCGACTGCGCCTGGAGCATCATCGCGAAGGGCAGATCGTAGTCGTGGGAGAAGACCAGGTCCTGCTTGGTCGCGAAGTAGCGGAAGACGGTGCTGGGAGCGACCTCGGCGGCCTCGGCGATCTGCTCGATGGTCGTGGCCGTGTAGCCCTGTTCCCTGAACAACCGCACCGCCTCCCGCTGGATTGCGGCCTTGGTCCTGGCCTTCTTGCGTTCTCTCAGGCCAGGCACCGGTTTGGCCTGGTCAGACTGCGTCTGCGGCTTCATGCTCAGATTTTGCGGGCTCGGTGGCACGATCACCAACATGGCGCGGCAGCATCACCGCGGCGAGCAGTACACCGAGCAGGCCGAGGCCGCCGGAGACCACCAGGACGACGTCCAGGCCGTGGACGAAGGCGGTGCGCACCGTGTCGGCGAGCGCGGAGGACTTCACCGCGCGGGCCACGGCCAGGCCGCCGAAGACGGAGTCCTTGACCGCGTCCTGCGCGCGTTCGGGCAGGCCGCCGACGTCGAGCTTGCCGCGGTAGCTGGAGTTGAGGATGGATCCCAGGATGGCCGCGCCGAAGCTGCCGCCGAGCGTACGGATCGACTGGTTGACGGCCGAGCCGACGCCCGCGCTCTCCGTGGACAGCTCGCCGAGGGCCGCGTCCATGGCGGTGGGCAGGGCGAAGCCGAGGCCCAGTCCGTAGGCGGCGGTCCAGGCGGCCGCGAGGCCGGTGCCGCTGCCGGTGTCCGTGGTGCCGCCGTAGAACAGGGCGGCGGCGAGGAGGGCGAAGCCCAGGCCGACCGCGGCCTTCGGCCCCATGGCCTTGGCGATCTTGCCGGCGATCGAGACACCCACGAGCAGGCCGCCGACCATCGGCAGCAGCCGGAAGCCGCTGCCCATCGCGTCGGTGCCCAGGATCGCCTGGTAGTACTGCGGCATCGTGAACAGCACACCGAACATGGTGAAGTTGATCACCGTGCCGAGCAGGGTGCCCGAGGTGAAGCGGGCCGAGCGGAAGAGCGACAGATCGATCAGCGGATCGGTCGCCCGCTTCTCCCAGAGCACGAAGACGACGACGGCGAGCAGGCCGCCGAGCAGCGGGGCCAGGGTGCTGACGTCCGTCCAGCCCTTCTCGCCGCCCTGGATCACGCCGTAGGTCATCGCGGCCAGGCCCACGCTGGAGAACACCAGGCCGCCCACGTCGAACCGCTTGACCTGCGACGCCTTGGACTCAGGCAGCCAGGCGGAGACCGCCAGGAAGGCCAGGATCACCACCGGCACGTTGATCAGGAACACCGCTCCCCACCAGAAGTGGTTGAGGAGGTAGCCGCCCAGGATCGGGCCGAGCGGATAGGCCAGCATCGCCGCACCCGCCACCGCGCCGATCGCCTTGGGACGCTCCTCGTCGGTGAACATCACCGGCAGCAGCGACAGCGTCGTCGGCATGATCAGGGCGGCGCCCAGGCCGAGCACCGCCCGCGCGGCGATGAACGTGCCCGACGACGTGGAATAGGCGCAGGCCAGCGAGGCCAGGCCGAAGATCACCAGGGCGGCGAGCAGTACCTTCTTGCGCCCGTAGCGGTCCCCGAGCACACCGGCCGGGATCATCCCGGCGGCGAAGACCAGCGTGTACGACGTGACGAACCACTGCAGCTGGACGTTGTTGGCGCCCAGGTCACCGGCCATGGCCGGCAGGGCCAGGCTCAGGATCGTCACATCGAAGCCCACGACCAGGGACGCAAGCACGAGAGCCCCGACAGCCCACCACCTGCGCGCACCCAGATCTGCTGACACGAGAGTCCACCTCCTAACGAGAGTTCAATGTCTTGTCGGAGCGTACTCTCATTTTTTCGGCGGGGGCAATCCCCGTCGCGGGCGGACCCCTCGCACGAGGCCGGGGATTGCCCCGGCCCCTTTCCGTACGGCAGGCTTCGATCTCCGGAACAGGCGGACATCGCACGAGACCGCCGGGATCCACGACGGCCACGCCGAGCGGATCCGCGCCCGCCGGGACGCGTATGCCGTCGCCGTCGCACAGCGCCCCTGCCCCCTTCCCGCTACCGAGGGCCCACCTGTGAAGAACCTCCGTATCCCCGTGTCGAAAACCGTCTCCCTGAACGTCCGGCACCTGCCCGCGGCCGGGCCGGGAGCCGCGGGCAGACCCTTCGTCCTGCTGCACGGCCTGCTGTCGAACGCCCGGATGTGGGACGAGGTAGCCGAGCGCCTCGCGGCCGCCGGGCACCCGGTCTACGCCGTCGACCAGCGCGGCCACGGCGCCTCCGACACCCCGCCGGACGGCTATGAGCACGCCGCCGTCGTCACCGACCTGGCCGGCGTGTTCGCCGCCCTGGAGCTGGAGCACGCCCTCGTCGCCGGGCACTCCTGGGGCGGGCACCTGGCGCTGCGCCTGGCCGCCGAACACCCGCGCCTCGTCGACGGGTTGGTCCTGGTCGACGGCGGCTGGTACGAGTTCGACGGGCCGGTGATGCGCGCCTTCTGGGAGCGCACCGCCGATGTCGTGCGGCGCGCGCAGGAGGGCACCACCAGCGCCGCCGACATGCGCGCCTACCTCCGCGGCGCGCACCCCGGCTGGTCGCCCGCGGCCGTGGAAGCACGCCTGGCCGACTACCACATCAGCCCGGACGGCCTGCTGATCCCGCGCATGACCGCGGCGCAGGTCATGTCGATCGTCGAGAGCCTCCAGCGCGAGTCCCCCGCCGACTGGTATCCGCGGATCACCGTGCCGGTCGCGCTCCTGGCCGTCGTCCCGGCCATCCCCCAGCTCGCCGGCCAGGTGCGCGCGTGGGTGGACGCCGCCGAAGCCGCCCTGGACCGGGTGCGGGTGCGCTGGTACCCCGGCTCCGAGCACGACCTGCACGCCGACGCCCCCGACGAGGTCGCCGCCGACCTCCTCCGGCTGGCCGGCACGGTCTCCGCCGCCCGCTGACCCCGAAGCCCGTGGGCAAGGCGGGAGTTAGAACCGCTTAAGCGGGCGCGGCGACCCTGGCTGCGGCACCGTACGGCACCGCTTGAGGCTTCATGCTCGACCGAGGAAGGCTGATCATTTCCGTGGCGAACGAAGAGAAGCTGGTCGAATACCTCAAGTGGACCACCGGGGAGCTGCATCGCGCGCAGCAGGAGCTGCGCGACCTCAAGGCGGCGCGACACGAGCCGGTGGCCGTCGTCGCGATGTCCTGCCGGCTGCCCGGCGGGACCCGCACCCCCGAGGACCTGTGGGAGCTGGTCGCCGCCGGGCGGGACGCCGTCACCGGCTTCCCCGACGACCGAGCCTGGGACGTCCCCGAGGATCCCCCGTACGCCGAGCTCGGCGGCTTCCTCCCGGACGCGGCCGGCTTCGACGCGGGCTTCTTCGACATCAGCCCCATCGAGGCCGTGGCCACCGAGCCCCTGCAACGGCTCATGCTCCAGCTCGCCTGGGAGACCGTCGAGCGCGGCCGCATCGCCCCGCACACCCTGCGCTCCACGCTCACCGGCATCTACGTCGGCGCCACCGGGCACGACTACGCGACCCGCCTGGACAGCGCGCCCGACGAGCTCCTGCCCTACCTCGGCGGCGGCACCTCCGGCAGCCTCGTCTCCGGCCGGATCGCCTACGCGCTCGGCCTGGAGGGCCCCGCGATCACCGTGGACACGGCCTGCTCGTCCTCCCTGGTCGCGATCCACCTGGCCTGTCAGGCGCTGCGCCGCGGCGAGTGCGCGCTCGCGCTCGCCGGCGGGGGAACCGTCATGTCCACCCCCCACACCTTCCACGCCTTCGCCCATCAGAAGTCCCTCGCGGCCGACGGGCGTTGCAAGCCCTTCGCCGCGGCGGCGGACGGCATGGGCCTGGCGGAGGGCGCCGGCCTGATCCTCCTGGAGCGCCTCTCCGACGCCCGGGCCAACGGCCACCCGGTGCTCGCCGTCATCCGGGGCTCGGCCCTGAACCAGGACGGCGCCGCCTACGGTCTCGCCGCCCCCAACGGCCCCTCCCAGCAGCACGTCATCCGGGCCGCCCTCGCCGACGCCCAGCTCACCCCGGACGAGATCGACGCGGTCGAGGCCCATGGGACGGGCACCCCCATCGGCGACGCCATCGAGGCCCAGGCCCTCATCGCCACCTACGGCGCCCGCCGCCCGCAGGAACGGCCCCTGTGGCTCGGCTCCGTCAAGTCCAACACCGGGCACACGCAGGGCGCCGCGGGTACCGCCGCGCTCATCAAGATGGTCGAGGCCCTGCGGCACGGCACCCTTCCCCGCACGCTCCACGTCGACCGCCCCACCCCGCTGGCCATGTGGAAGAAGGGAGCGGTGCGGCTGCTCACCGACCCGGTCGACTGGCCGCGCCGGGACCGCCCGCGCCGCGCCGGCATCTCGGCGTTCGCCACCTCCGGCACCAACGCCCACCTCATCATCGAGGAGGCACCCGCACCGGAGGAGACGGCGCCGGGTGAACCCGCCCCGTCCGCACGCCCGGTGGCCTGGCCCCTGTCCGCCCGTACGCCCGAGGCCCTCCGGGCCCAGGCACAGGCCCTGGTCGCCCGGCTGACCGCCATGGACCCGGCGCCCGCCCCCGCCGAGGTCGGCTACTCCCTGGCCGTCACGCGTACGCCCTTCGAGCACCGCGCCGTCATCGTCGGGGCCGACCACTCCCAACTGCTCGCCGCCGCCAGGGCGCTGGCCGCCGGGGGCGGGCATCCCGGCCTGGCCCTGAGCGTCCCCGACAGCACCCCGAAGAAGGTGGCCTGGCACTTCGGCGCCGAGGCGCCCGCATCGGCGGACGCCGGACCCCACACGCACATCCCGGCCTTCGCCGCCGCCCTCGACGAGGCCCGCGCCCTCCTCGCCGCCCATCTGCCGTCCCCGGACCCCGGCCACACCCGGCTCGGTCTCTTCGCCCGGCAGACCGCGCTCGCCCGGCTGCTCCTCGAAGCCGGGGTCCGTCCCCACACGCTCAGCGGTGCGGGCGTCGGCCACCTCGCCGCCGCGTACGCCGCGGGCGTCCTCACCCTCGACGACGCGTGCCGCCTGGCCGCCGCCCACGACCGGGCCACCGCCGACCCCACCCGGCCGCCCACCGCGGAGGCGTACCGCACGGCCCTGGAACACGTCACGTGCCGGCCCCCCACGCTCACGCTGGCCGGCACCGCACCGGCGGACGCCACGATCACCACGCCCGCCTACTGGCACCACCACCTCAACTCCCCGCCCCCCGCCGCTTCCCCCGGCGCCGACACCCACACCCTGCTCCACCTGGGCCGCTCACCCGGGGCCGGCCCCACGGCACACGCCCTGCTCGACGGCGGGCAGGACGCCACCACGGCGCTCCTGACCGCGCTCGCCGCTCTCCACACCACCGGCACCACCGTCGACTGGACCCCGGTCCTGCGCTACGCCGCCGAGCCGCGCACCGTCGATCTCCCGACATACCCCTTCCGGACCACCCGCTACTGGCTGCACGACCACACCACCGTCTGACTCACAGGAGCCTTCATGACCAGCACCCCGGACCACGGCACCACCGAGTTCGAGCAGCAGCTCGCGGCGGCCACCCCCGAGCAGCGCGAGAAGCTGCTCACCGACCTCGTCCGCACCCAGGCGAGCACGATCCTCGACACCCCGCTCACCGACGACAGCAACTTCCTCGAGAACGGCCTCAACTCCCTCACCGCCCTCGAACTCACCAAGACCCTCATGGCGTTGACCGGGCTGGAGATCGCCATGGTCGCCATCGTCGAGAACCCCACCGCCGCCCAGCTCGCCCGGCAGCTCGGCGAGGAGCTCGCGCACACCCCTTCGTGACGCGGCGCGAAGCCGCCGGGCCGGGAATTGCAGGAGCGCCCCGTCAGGGGCGCTCCTGGCCGCGCTCCGGGGAGGAGCCGTGTCAGGCCAGCGGCTGCTCGGCCCAGATGACCTTGCCGTCGGGGGTGTAGCGGGTGCCCCAGCGGTCGGCGAGCTGGGCCACGAGGAAGAGGCCGCGGCCGCCCTCGTCCTCGGCGGCGGCGTAGCGCAGGTGGGGCGAGGTGCTGCTGGCGTCGGAGACCTCGCAGATCAGGCAGCGGTCGCGGAGCAGCCGTACGCGGATCGGCCCGTCGGCGTGCCGGATGGCGTTGGTGATCAGCTCGCTGAGGATCAGCTCGGTGGTGAACACCGTCTCGACCAGGCCCCATTCCTCCAGCTTCCGTGAGACATCGGCGCGGGCCCCGGCCACGACCGCCGGGTCCGAGGCCAGCTCCCACTCCGCGATGCGGTCGGGCTCCAGGACGCGGGTGCGGGCGACGAGCAGGGCGATGTCGTCGCTCTGGCGGGCGGGCAGCAGCGCGGCGATCACCGCCTCGCAGGTCGCCTGCGGGGTCCGGCCGGGCGCGGCCAGGGTGCTGCTCAGGATCTCCAGGCCCACGTCGATGTCCCGGGTGCGGTCCTCGATGAGGCCGTCGGTGTAGAGCACCAGGCTGCTGCCTTCGGGGACGTCGATCTCCACGGTCTCGAAGGGCAGGCCGCCCAGGCCGAGCGGCGGCCCCGCGGGCATCTCGGGGAACTCCACGGTGCCGTCGGGGCGCACCAGCGCGGGCAGCGGGTGCCCGGCGCGGGCCAGGCTGCACGTCCCGGACACCGGGTCGTAGATGGCGTAGAGGCAGGTGGCACCCGCGATCGCGGCCTCGCCGCCCGCCTCGGCGACCTCCTGGTCGATGCGGCCCACCAGTTCGTCGAGGTGGCCCAGGACCTCCTCGGGCGGCAGGTCCAGTGAGGAGAAGTTCTGCACGGCGGTGCGCAGCCGGCCCATGGTGGCGGCGGCGTGCAGGCCGTGTCCGACGACGTCGCCGACGACGAGGGCGACGCGGGCGCCGGGCAGCGGGATGGCGTCGAACCAGTCGCCGCCCACCCCGGCCTGGGCGGGCAGATAGCGGTAGCCGATGTCGAGGGCGTTCTGCTCGGGCAGGCCGCGCGGCAGCAGGCTGTGCTGGAGGGTGACGGCCATGACGTGCTCGCGGGTGTAGCGGCGGGCGTTGTCGATGCACACGGCGGCCCGGGCCGCGAGCTCCTCGGCCAGGGAGAGGTCGTCCTCCTCGAAGGGCTCGCTCTGCCGGGTGCGCCAGAAGTTGGCGATGCCCATGAGGACGCCGCGCGCCTTCAGCGGCACGGTGATGAGCGAGTGGAAGCCGTAGTCCAGGATCTCCTGGGTGCGCTCGCGGTCCTGGGTGCGCCAGCCCGCGTCGGCCCCCAGGTCCGGTACGAGCACGGGACGGCCGCTGACGAAGCCGGTGGCCTGCGGGGTGGGCGCGGCGAACCGGTGCAGCTCGCCCGCGCGGTAGAGGGGGTGGTCGTCGGTGACGCCGGTGAGGGCGACCCGGCGCAGCTCCGGCGCCTCGGTGCCCACGGCCTGGGGCTCCTCGCCGTGCAGCACGGGCTCGGCGAGGTCGACGGTGGCGTAGTCCGTGAACCGGGGGGCGGCCGCCTGGGTGAGTTCCTCGGCGGTGCGCTGGACGTCGAGGCTGGTGCCGATGAGCAGGCTCGCGTCGTAGAGCAGCCGCAGCCTGCCGCGGGCGACCTCGGCCTTGCCGGCGAGCGCCTGGAGGTCGGTGGAGTCGCGGAGGGTGGCGACGCTGCCGGGCGGGCCGCCGCCGCGGTCGGTGGGCCGGTTGTTCACGGCGAGCAGCCGGTCGCCGAAGGGGATGACCTCGTCGGTGGCGACCCGGCGGGAGACGAGGAGCTCGGCCATCCGGGGGTCGAGCCCCAGGCCGGTGACCTCGCGCCCCTCCACGTCGGGGGCGAGGTCGAGGAGGCGGCGCGCCTCGTCGTTGGCGAGCAGGATGCGGCCGTCGCCGCTGACGATGACCACGCCCTCGCGGACCGCGTGGAGAACCGCGTCGTGGTGTTCGTACATCCGGGTCATCTCGGTGGGGCCGAGGCCGTGGGTCTGGCGGCGCAGCCGCCTGGTGACCAGGGCCGTGCCGCCCGTCGCCAGGACGAGCGCGAGGGCTCCGGCGCCGAGGACGACGGGCAGCTGGCGGTCGAAGGCGCTGCTCACGGCGCTGACCTTGATCCCGGACGACACGAGGCCGACGACCGTGCCGTGGGAGTCCTCGACCGGGACGACCGCCTGCACCTCCTCGCCCAGCGGGCCGTGGACGCTCTCGACGGTGATGCGGCCGGCCTGGGATGGGCCGATGTTGCCGATGAAGTGCTTACCGATCAGCTCCGGCTTGGGGTGGGTGTAGCGGAGGCCGTTGCGGTCGGTCACCACGATGAAGTCGACCCCGCCCTCTCTGCGGGCGGCCTCGGTCAGGGGCTGGAGTACGGCGCTGGGGTCGGGGCCGGCCAGCGTGGCGACCAGGCCGGGGGCGTGGGCGAATGCCTCGGCGGCGGCGAGCGAGCGGTCGCGCGCCGCCTGGAAGCGGTCGCTGCGCGCCTGGACGAGGAGGATGGCCACGGCGGCCACGACGAGCAGCAGCACGATCAGCACCTGGAGCAGGAACATCTGACCGGCGACGCTGCGGGTCGCCACCAGTCGCAGCCGCCGTGCGGACGCCGCCCGCGAGCCTTGGCGCCCCTCTCGCCGCTCATGGCGGGGCTGCGGGCGCCGGCGATCGAACCAGCGGCCCGAGAGGCCCCAGGAGCGGCCCCGGATTCGGGCCATACCCCCATGTCTACCCTGCCCTCTTGCGCGGCGCGAACGATGGGACGGCCGCCCGGCCGGCCGGCCGGGGTCAGGAACGTGTCAACGTCGGGTCGCCGTCGCTCCCGATCCGGTGCTCCGACCCGACGATGAGCAGTGCGTATGTGGTGCGAACCCGTCCCGGACGCCATGCCGCCCCGTCCGGCGGACGCGTCCCTTTTCCGCAGAGGAGCAACCGATGGTGCAGGGCAGCCTTCCGACCGACGCGCCGGGCCCGCGTCCCGGCAGGCTCAAGGTCTTCCTGGGCGCCGCCCCCGGCGTCGGGAAGACGTATCGCATGCTGGACGAGGGCCGGCGCCGGGCCCGGCGGGGCACCGATGTGGTGGTGGCCTTCGCGGAGTGCCACCGGCGGCCGCACACCGAGGCGATGCTCGACGGGCTGGAGGTCGTGCCCCGGGCGCGGCGCGCCTACCGGGGCACGGCGCACACCGAGCTGGACCTGGAGGCGGTGCTGGCCCGGCGCCCGGACGTGGCGCTGGTGGACGAGCTGGCCCACACCAATGTGCCGGGCACAGGCAACGTCAAGCGCTGGCAGGACGTCGAGGAGCTGCTGGCCGCGGGCATCGATGTGGTGACGACCGTCAACATCCAGCATCTGGAGTCCCTCAGCGACGTGGTGCAGAAGATCACCGACGTGCCGCAGCGCGAGACGGTGCCGGACGACGTGGTCCGCCGCGCCCATCAGATCGAGCTCGTCGACATGCCTCCCGAGGCGCTGCGGCGGCGGATGGCGCACGGCAACATCTACGCGCCCGAGAAGATCGACGCGGCGCTGTCGCACTACTTCCGGGTCGGCAATCTCACCGCGCTGCGGGAGCTGGCCCTGCTGTGGGTGGCCGAGCGCGTCGACGAGACCCTCCAGCGCTACCGCGCCGAGCACGGCATCGGGGGCGTCTGGGAGACCCGTGAGCGCGTCGTCGTCGCGCTCACCGGCGGGCCCGAGGGCGAGACGCTCATCCGGCGGGCCGCCCGTATCACCGCCCGGTCCTCCGGCGATCTGCTCGCCGTCCACGTGACCCGCAGCGACGGGCTCGCGGGGGCCTCGCCCGCGGCCCTGGCCGGTCAGCGGCGGCTGGTGGAGAGCCTCGGCGGTACGTACCACACGGTGATCGGCGACCATGTCCCCACCGCCCTCCTGGACTTCGCCCGCGCGGAGAACGCCACCCAGCTCGTGGTCGGCGTCAGCCGCCGCGGCCCGCTGCCGCGCTTCACGCGGGGCGTGGGCGAGACGACGGTCGCGCTGTCGGGGGACATCGACGTCCATATGGTCACGCACGAGCGGGCCGGGCGGGGCCGGCCCCGGCCCGCGCCCCGGCGGGACCTGCCGGCGGCCCGGCGGGTGGGCGGCCCGGTCTCGGGGCTGCTCGTGCCGCTGCTGCTGACCCTGCTGCTGCGGCAGGTCTCCGGTCCGCTGGACCTCAACCTGACCAGTGTGACGCTGCTGTTCCTGCTGGCCGTCGTCGGTGTCGCCTGCATCGGCGGGGTGGTCTCGGCGCTGCTGGCCTCCGTCGCGGCCTCGCTGCTGCTCAATTACTCCTTCGTGCCGCCGACCGACCGCTTCACCATCGACGAGGCCAACAACGTGCTGGCCCTCGCGGTGTTCGCCGTCGTCGCCGCCACCGTCGCGGCCGTCGTGGACCGTTCGCTGCGGCTGAGCCGGAGAGCGGCGAGCGCGACCGCCGAGGCCGAGACGCTGTCGTCGCTGGCGGGCGGCATCTTACGGGGCGAGCACGACGTGCCGGTGCTGCTGGAGCGCACCCGGGAGACGTTCGGCATGGAGTCCGCCGAGCTGCTCCCCCGCGGCGCCGGGCAGGGGCGGAACGCGGAACCGGAGGGCGTGCGGGCCGTGCTGACGGTGCCCATAGGGGCCGACGGCGAGCTGGTGCTCCGCGGCCGGGACCTGCCCGCGGCCGAACGCCGGGTGCTGACCGCCTTCGCCGCCCATCTGACCGCGGCCGTCGAGCACGCGCGCCTCGCCGAGGCCGTCGCCGAGGTCGAGCCGGTCAAGGCAGCCGACCGGATGCGCACCGCCCTGCTCGCCGCCGTCAGCCACGACCTGCGGACCCCGCTGGCGGGCAGTTGGGCCGCCATCAGCTCGCTGCGCAGCCGGGAGGTGGAGTTCTCCGAGGCCGACCGGGAGGAACTGCTCGCCACCGCCGAGGAGTCCCTCGTGAAGCTGAACCGGCTGGTCGACAATCTGCTGGACATGAGCCGCATCCACGCGGGGGCGCTCACGCTGCGGCTGGAGCCCACCGCGCTCGCCGGGGTCCTGGCGCTGGCCCTCGACACCCTGCCGGAGGCCCCGGAGGTGCCGGTCGTGCCGCACTCCCTGGAAGGCGTGCCGAAGGTGCTCGCCGATCCGCCGCTGCTGGAACGGGTGGTCGCCAACCTCGTGGCCAACGCGACCCGGCACTCGCCCCCGGACCGGCCGGTCAGCGTCGCGGCCAGCGTCCTGGCCGGGCGGGTCGAGCTGCGCGTCATCGACCGGGGTCCGGGGATCAGCCCCGCCGACCTGGAGCGCGCCTTCGCCCCCTTCCAGCGGCTGGGCGACACCGACAACACCACGGGACTCGGTCTGGGCCTCGCCATCTCCCGGGGCCTGACCGAGGCGATGGGCGGCACGCTCACCCCGGAGGACACGCCGGGCGGGGGCCTGACGATGGTGGTCTCCCTGCCGGCGGCGATGGCCTGAGCGGCCCGCCCGCGGACTCCCGCGGGCCGTCCCGTGCGCGCACCGCCACTGCGGGGCGGTCTCCTCGAACGCCGGCAGGATTCCATGACGGCGTTCGAGGCCCCCCGACTTCCCGAGGGCGCCCGCCGCCGCGGGCGGCCAGACGCACCCGCACCCGACGACGAACCGTTTGCCGAACGCGGCCCGGCGTCCGCCGTATGGCGCACGCCCGGGTTTGCCCATGGGCGGGCCCGGCTACACACGAGGCGCCCAGGGACACCGGTCCCGTCGACAGCCCGCGCCGGGCCGGGGCCCACGGAGGGGCGCATGCCGCAACTGGAGCAGGAGAATTCCGCGGAGACCGGGCAGGCGGCCGGGAACCCCCGGGTCCGGGCGGGCGGCAGGCTCCTGAACTACCTCACCACCACCGATCACAAGGTGATCGGGAACATGTATATGGTCACGGCGTTCGCGTTCTTCCTCGCCGCCGGTCTGATGGCGATGCTGATGCGGGCCGAACTGGCCCGCCCCGGCCTCCAGATCGTCTCCACCGCGCAGTACAACCAGCTGGTGACGCTGCACGGCACGCTGATGATGCTGCTGTTCGCGACGCCGATGTTCGCCGGGTTCGCCAACGCCGTGATGCCCTTGCAGATCGGGGCGCCCGACGTGGCCTTCCCGCGGCTGAACGCCCTGTCGTACTGGCTGTTCCTCTTCGGCGGCCTGATCGTCGTCTCCGGTCTGGTGGTGCCGGGCGGGGCCGCGCCGTTCGGGTGGTTCGCCTACGCGCCGCTGAACAGCGCGGTCTATTCGCCGGGAGCGGGCGGCGACCTGTGGGCCATGGGGCTGGTGGTCGCCGGGCTCAGCACCACGCTGGGGTCGGTCAACTTCATCGCCACGATCCTGTGCCTGCGGGCGCCCGGTCTGACGATGTTCCGCATGCCGGTCTTCACCTGGAACATCCTCTTCACCTCCATCCTGGCGCTGCTCGCCTTCCCGGTGCTCACCGCGGCGCTGCTGGTGCTGGAGGCGGACCGGAAGTTCGGGGCGCGCGTCTTCGAGGCGGCGAGCGGCGGGGCCGTCCTCTGGCAGCACCTGTTCTGGTTCTTCGGCCACCCGGAGGTCTATATCGTCGCCCTGCCGTTCTTCGGGGTGATCACCGAGATCATCCCGGTCTTCAGCCGCAAACCGCTCTTCGGCTACACGGGCATGGTGGGGGCGACCACCGCCATCACCATGCTGTCGGCCTCGGTGTGGGCGCACCACATGTTCGCGACGGGGGCGGTGCTGCTGCCGTTCTTCTCCTTCATGTCGTTCCTGATCGCCGTGCCGACAGGCGTGAAGTTCTTCAACTGGATCGGCACCATGTGGCGCGGCAGCCTCTCCTTCGAGACGCCGATGCTGTGGGCGACGGGCTTCCTGGTGACGTTCCTCCTGGGCGGGCTCAGCGGGGTCCTCATCGCCTCGCCACCGCTCGACTTCCACGTCACCGACAGCTATTTCATCGTGGCGCACCTGCACTACGTGCTCTTCGGCACCGTGGTCTTCGCGATGTTCGGGGGCTTCTATTTCTGGTGGCCCAAGTGGACCGGCCGGATGCTCGACGAACGGCTGGGCAGGATCCACTTCTTCACCCTCTTCACCGGATTCCAGGTCACGTTCCTGGTGCAGCACTGGCTGGGCGAGTCGGGCATGCCCCGCCGCTACGCCGACTACCTCGCGTCGGACGGCTTCACCGCCCTGAACACCGTCTCGTCCATGGGCGCCTTCCTGCTGGGGATCTCCACCCTCCCGTTCCTGTACAACGTGTGGCACACGGCCCGGCACGCGCCCAGGGTGACGGTGGACGACCCCTGGGGCTTCGGGCGCTCCCTGGAGTGGGCCACCAGCTGCCCGCCGCCCCGCCACAACTTCACGTCCCTGCCGCGCGTGCGCTCCGACTCCCCCGCCTTCGACCTGCACCACCCCGGCGTCACCGAGGCGGCGGCCGTGACGTCCGGGAGCCGGGCCCTTCCCCGCGGAGAGGCGGACACGTGAAGACCGAGGCGTATCTCTTCGCCGGGGTGGCCGGCTTCTTCCTCGGCACCGGCGCCTTCTACACCTGGCTGTCCGACCGGGAGCCCGCGGGCACGGCCGCCCTGACCGTCTCCTTCGTCATGGCGTCGCTGATCTCCTTCTTCTGCGCCATGAACCACCGGCGCCGCGGCCCCCGGCCGGAGGACCGTAAGGGCGCCGAGGTCGCCGAGCGCGCCGGGCCGCTCGACTTCTTCCCGCCGCGCGGCGCCTACCCTCCGCTGACCGGCCTCGGCGCGGCCCTCACCGCGCTGGGCATCGTCTACGGCCTGTGGCTCTTCCTCATCGGCTTCGGGGTGCTGGGCGCGGGCGTCCTGGGCCTGACGTTCCAGTACGGACGGCGCGACTGACCGCCCGGCGTCACTCCCCCGGCTCGACCGGGGCCGCCGTCCGCTCCTCGATCTCCCGCCGCTGTTCCGGAGTGACGGGCAGCTCCACGCGGTCGCGGTAGTACCAGGTGCTCAGGGCCGTACGGAGCCGCTGCCGGCGGGAGACCGGGTCCTCGCCGGCGGGCAACGGCAGCGGGATCTCACGCACCATCAGGCGGTAGCCGCGCCGGGCCGACAGCGGGTGGTGGCCCTCCCGCAGCCCGCCCTCGACGCTCTGCTCCACCTCGCCGCTCTCCTCGCCCTCGGCGAGCGTCCTCCGGTCGTGGTCCTGGAGGGCCAGGCACATCCGCTTGGTGACCATGAAGGCCGCCACCGGCCCGAGGACGACGGCGACCCGGAAGATCCACGTCAGGGTGTTGATCGAGACCCGGAAGGAGTACGCGATCACATCGTTGCCGCCCGCCGCGAGGAGCACGGCGTAGAAGACGATGCCGGCCACTCCGAGGGCGGTGCGCGTGGGGCGGTTGCGGGGCCGGTCGCTGAAGTGGTGCTCCGCGCCGTCCACCGTGATCCACTTCTCCAGGAACGGGTAGAGGTAGAGGGCCGTGAACAGCACGCCCGGCAGGATCACGGCGGGGATCAGCACGTTCCACATCCAGGTGTGGCCCCACAGCACCGTTTCCCAGGGCGGCATGACGCGCAGCGCGCCCTCCAGGAAGCCGACGTACCAGTCGGGCTGGGCGTCCGTCGCCACCTGGTCGGCGCGGTAAGGACCGTAGTTCCAGACCGGGTTGACCTGGGCGAGCGCGCCGCCCAGGGCCAGCAGGCCGAAGAGCATCATGAACAGGCCGGTGGACTTGGTGACGAACTGGGGGAACATCGGCTGCCCCACCGCGTTGCGGTTGGTCCGGCCCCGCTCCGCCCAGTGGGTGTGCTTGAGGTAGACGACCAGCACCAGGTGCGCGGTGATCAGCGCGATCAGCAGCCCCGGGACGAACAGCACGTGCACGATGTACAGCCGCGGGAGGATCACATGGCCGGGGAAGGCGCCGCGCCAGATGAGCGAGCTCGCGTACGTGCCCACGACCGGGATCGACAGCACGATCGTGTTGGCCGTGCGCATGCCCGTGCCGGAGAGCAGGTCGTCGGGCAGGGAGTAGCCGCAGAAGCCCTCCAGCAGCGCGAGGAGGAACAGCGTCATCCCCACCAGCCAGTTGGCCTCCCGCGGCCGGCGGAAGGCGCCGGTGAAGAAGACCCGCAGCATGTGCACCGCGGCGGCGGCGACGAACACCAGCGCCGCCCAGTGGTGCATCTGCCGGATGAGCAGCCCGCCGCGGACCTCGAAGCTGAGGTCGAGCGTGGAGAGGTACGCCTGCGACATCAGCTGGCCGCGCAGCGGCACGTAGGGGCCGTGGTAGACGCTCTGCGTCATGCCGGGGTCGAAGAACAGCGCGAGGTAGGAGCCGGTGAGGACGAGCACCACGAAGCTGTACAGCGCGAGCTCGCCGAGGAGGTACGACCAGTGGTCCGGGAACGCCTTGCGCAGCAGCGCCCGGGCCGCTTCCGCGAGGGGCAGCCGCCGGTCGAGGACGACGAATCCGGTCACCGCGGCCGCCCGGGCCCGCTGCCCGGCCCGCTCGCGCCGTCTCCGGAACAGCATGAGGCACGCTCCCAATCGCCGGCGCACCCCGCTCCGCGCGGCGAAGTGCGACTGATGGGTAACCCGGGCGCCGGCCGCTCAACCGGCGATTAGCCAGAACAGAGCACCAGTTCCGTCAGCGCTTCCAGGCCCCCGGCGGCGAGCGCGCGGCGCTGGCGGTCCGCCGGGGCTCCCTGCCGCCAGAACCGCCGGAGCAGGCGCGTGACCTCGGCCGTGTCGCCCGACTCGTCGAGCGCGGGCGTGATGTGGTCCAGGAGCGCCCGCACCGCGCCGTCGGCCCGGTGCCGTCGGCCCCGGCTGTCGAGGAGATCACCGCGCAGCCCGTAGCGCGCGGCGTGCCAGTTCGCGGCGTGCAGCATCTCCGGCGGGCACGGCCGGAGGGGCACGCCCTCCCGGTCCGCGCGCAGGGCCGTGGCCACCAGGCCCCGGACGATGCCCGCGAACATCATCGCGTCGTCGGCGGTGAGCTGGACGTCCAGGCAGCGCACCTCGATCGTGGGGTAGCGCTCGGACAGCCGGGCCTGCCAGTAGACCTGCTGGGAGTCCAGGATCGCCCCGGCCTCGACCAGCGCGCCGACGCGCCGTTCGTAGTCGGCCGGGCCGTCGAAGTGGGGCGGGGGTCCGCTGACGGGCCAGCGGCCGAAGACGACGGTGCGCCAGCTCGCGAAGCCGGTGTCCCGTCCCCACCACAGGGGGGAGTTGCCGCCCATGGCGACGAGCACGGGCAGCCAGAGGCGGACGCGGTTGAGTACGGCGGTGCCCACGCGCTTGTCGGGGACGGCGACGTGCACGTGCATGCCGTTGACCAGCTGTTCGTCCGTCAGGCGGGCGCCGAGCGCCGCGACCGCCGCGTACCGCGGCTGCTCGGTGACCGCGACCGGTGCGGCGCAGGCGAGGGGCGCGGTGCCGATCGCGGCGGCCCGGCAGCCGGCCTTGTCGGCCGCGACGGCGACGGCCCGGCGCAGCCGCAGGAGGTGCGCGCCCACGGCGGCCAGGTCGGCGCAGACGGGGGTGGCGACCTCCAGCTGGGCCTGGAGCAGTTCCGACTGGACCTCCCGCGCGTCCACACTCGGCTGCAGGCCCGCCACCGCGCGCACCTCGTCCGCCACCGGCACGAGCGTGGCCGTGGCGGGGTCCAGCAGGAGGTACTCCTCCTCCACTCCCATGGTGATCACAAGGCACGTGTACCCCACGGGGAGCGGAATGCTCAGGAGAGTTCCCGATATCCGGTATCCGCCGGGGCTGGCTCGGCCCAGCAGGTGGAATTCGGCAGGTCCCCGGTGCTCCGGTGCGGCCGCGGGGTACGGAGAGGTCCAGCGAGGAACGGCCGGAGAGGGTGCGATGCAGTCGGAGAACGATCCGCGGAGCGGGGGTGAGCCGCCCGGTGGCACCCGGGGCGGCCCGCGCGCGGGGCGCCCCGGGCGGGTGCTGGTGCGGCCGACGGCGTCCTGGTTCGCGGCGGGCTTCAGCACGGGTCTCGGGCTGACGCTGGCCTATCTGGCGGTGCAGACGGTCCTGCGGATCAGCGGTGTGCTCACCCTCCTGCTGCTGGCGCTCTTCGTGGCGATCAGCCTGGAGCCGGTGGTGGGCTGGCTCGCGCGCCGGCGGCTCGGGCGGGGCTGGGCGGTGGCCGTGGTGATCGTCGCGTCGCTGGCCCTCCTGGCGGGCTTCCTCGCGCTGGTGATCCCGCCCGTCTCCAACGAGATCTCCGCGCTGATCGACTCCGTGCCGAAGTGGCTGCGGCAGCTGCACGACCACCACTCCGCGCTGGGCCGCCTGGAGGACCGCTACCACCTGATCTCGAAGGCCCGCCGGCAGCTCGGCTCCGGCGGGGGGACGGCCGTGCTGGGCGGGCTGCTGGGCGCGGGCCACCTGGTCGTCAGCGCGGTGACCGGGACCGTGCTCGTCGTGGTCCTGACCGTGTACTTCATGGTGGGGATGGAGCAGCTGAAGCGGTTCGCCTACCGCTTCGTACCGCACAGCCGCCGGGCCGGGGTGGTGACGCTGACGGAGGCGACGCTGGTGCGGGTCGGGCGCTACATGCTGGGCAACGCCGCGACCTCGGCCGTCGCGGGGCTGGCCACGTTCGCCTGGTGCGCGGTGCTGGACGTGCCGTACGCGGCGGCGCTCGGGGTGCTCGTCGCGCTGCTGGACATGGTCCCCGTCGTGGGGTCGACCGTGGGCGGGGTGGTGGTGAGCCTGGTGGCCCTGGCGGTGTCCTTTCCCGTGGCGCTGGGCACCGCGGGCTTCTACACCGCGTTCCGGCTGGCCGAGGACTATCTGATCATGCCGAAGGCGATGCGGTACGCCGTGGACGTGCACCCACTGGTGACGGTCGTCGCCGTGGTCGTCGGCGGGGCCCTGCTGGGCATCGTGGGGGCGCTGATCGCCATCCCGGTCGCCGTGGCGATCGGGATCGTGCTGGAGGAATCGGCGTTTCCGCGGATCGACGCCGCATAGCCGGCGCCGACCGGGGAACCCGGGGCCTATGGTGCAAATCGGATACACGATGATGACCGAGCAGGCGGGTCCCCTGGACCTCGTCGAGCATGTGGTGGCCGCCGAGGAGGCGGGGTTCGACTTCTCCGTGACCTCGGACCACTTCTTCCCGTGGCTGGCCTCGCAGGGCCACTCGCCGCACGCGTGGACGGTCCTGGGCGCCGCCGCGCGGGCCACGTCCCGGATCCCGCTCATGACCTTCGTGACCTGTCCGACCACCCGCTACCACCCGGCCGTGGTCGCCCAGCAGGCCGCCACGCTCCAGCTGCTGTCCGGGGGGCGCTTCCGCCTCGGGCTCGGCTCGGGCGAGAATCTCAACGAGCACGTGGTCGGCGGCGGCTGGCCCTCGGCGGAGGTCAGGCTGGACAAGCTCGCGGAGGCGGTCGGCATCATCCGGCGGCTCTTCGAGGGGCGGCTCCTCAACCACCACGGCACGTATTTCGACGTCGAGCACGCCAAGCTCTGGGACCTGCCGGGCGAGCCCCCGCCCATCGGCATCGCGGTCTCGGGCGAGGTCTCCTGCCGGCTCGCCGGGCACCTGGCCGACCTGGTCATCGCCACCGAGCCGAAGAAGGAGCTCCTGGACCTCTTCGACCGGCACGGCGGAACGGGCAAGCCGAGGGTGGGCCAGCTGCCCGTCTGCTACGACCCGGACCGCGACGCGGCGATCGACCGGGCGCACGAGCAGTTCCGCTGGTCCGGGCTGGGCTGGCCGGTGAACTCCGAACTGCCTCACGACGGCGCCTTCGCCGCCGCGACCCGCACCGTCACCAAGGACGCCGTCGCGGAGGCGATCCCCTGCGGCGCCAAGGTCGACGACTTCGTCGACGCGGTGCGGGCCTACACCGACGCGGGCTTCACGGAGGTGGCCCTGGTCCAGATCGGCGGGGACCAGCAGGCTCCCTTCCTGGCCTGGGCGGAGCGGGAGCTCCTCCCGGCGCTGCGGGAGCGCTGAGGAGCCCCTCGGCGGGTGCCGTCACTCGGGGCGGCGGCCGAAGTGCACGGTCTTCGCGGTGAGCAGGAACAGGTCCGCGCGCCGGTCGACACCCGCCGGGTCGGCCGGGTCCAGCAGCCGGTCCAGCGTCGCCAGGTCCTCGGCGCCGAGGAGCTCGCCGAGGGAGTTCCGGCTGCGCTCCAGCTGGGCGCGCACCGACCGGCGGACCGCGTCGGACGGGGGTGCCGGGTGGTCCACGAGGAAGGACTTGGACCGCACCTCGGTGAGCCCTGCCGTACGCAGCATGCCGGGCCAGTCCTCGACCACCGCCACTGTGCCGGGCAGTTCGGCCCGCATCCGGTCGAAGCGCACCTCCATGGCCGCGTCCAGCCTGGTCTGGAGGCCGGGGACGCCGAAGCCCAGGTCCCTGGGCAGCCAGCGGGCGGGCAGCCCGCCCTCGACGACGGCCAGGACCCCGCCGGGGGCGAGCAGCCCGGCCAGCCGGTCCAGCGCGTCCTGCTGGTCGCCGACGTGGTGCACGACCTGGCCCGTCCACACCAGGTCCGCGGGCCCGAGCCCGTCGAGCCCGGCGGGGAACTCCGCCACCTCGGTGCGCAGCCGGACGCCGAGCCGCCGGGCCCGCTCCTCGGCCCGGGCCAGCAGCTCCGGCGACCCGTCCACCGCCGTGACCTCCGCCCGGGGGAAGACCGCCGCCATCCGGCAGGCCGCCACACCCGGCCCGCTGCCGACGTCCAGGACCCGCCGCGGGGCCAGGTGCGCCAGCTCGTCGAGCGCCTGCCGCACATAAGGGCTATGGGTCTCGCCCTCGCGCTCCAGCATGTCGGCCATCGCGGCCCAGTCGAAGTCGTTCATCCCACCCGCTCCTTCAGCTCTTCCTCGGTCGAGATCCGTGCCCACCCGCGAGATCCCTCCGCGGCCGGGCACCTCCTGCCGCCGACCATGCGCCCTGGTCCGGCGGATTGACAAACCTTGTTGCCGTTTCTGCAATAGAGGGATGGAAGAGGTACTCGCCGCCGTCGGTCCGCGGCTCAAGCGGATCCGTCAGCAGCGCGCGTGCACGCTGGCCGCGCTGTCGCGGACCACCGGGATCTCGGTGAGCACGCTGTCCCGGCTGGAGTCCGGGCAGCGCAGGCCGAGCCTGGAGCTCCTGCTGCCGATCGCGCACGCCCACCAGGTGCCGCTGGACGAGCTGGTCGGCGCGCCGCCGGTGGGTGACCCGCGGGTGCGGCTGAAGCCGGTCGAGCGCGGGGACACGACGGTGGTACCGCTGACCCGGCAGCCCGGCGGCCTCCAGGCGTTCAAGATGGTCATCCGCACCGCCCGCGACACGCCCGAGCCGCGCACCCACGACGGCTACGAATGGCTCTACGTGCTGGGCGGCGAGCTGCGGCTGGTGCTCGCCGAGCACGACCTCGTGCTCAAGGCGGGCGAGGCCGCGGAGTTCGACACCCGGCTGCCGCACTGGTTCGGCAGCACCGGGAAAGGGCCGGTGGAGGTGCTCAGCCTGTTCGGCCCGCAGGGCGAGCGCATGCACGTCCGCGCCCAGCCCCGCACCCCCTGACCAGGCCATTCGCCACCACCGAGCGTGCCAGGGAAACCGCTTCCCGGTATTCTGTGGGCTTCCCGCAGGAGGTGGTGCACCGATGGAATTCCGGCTGCTCGGAGCGGTGTCGGTGGCCACCGGGAACGGCGAGCTCCCGATCGGGCCCGCCAAGCGGTGCAGCCTGCTCGCCGCCCTGCTGCTGCGCCCCAACTGCCCGGTCTCCGTCGACCAGTTGGCGGCGGCCCTGTGGGACCACGAACCGCCGCAGCGCGCCCGCGGCGTCATCCAGGGGCACGTGTCCCGGCTGCGGGCCCTGCTGCTGGCGGCCGACGCCGAGGTGTACGGCGTCAAGCTGGTCACCCAGGGCGCGGCGTACACCCTGCGGATGCCCGAGAGCCTGCTGGACGCCCACCGCTTCGAGGAACTGGTGACGCTGGCCCGCGGCCGGCGCGCCCCGGAGGAGGCGGTGGCGATGTATCAGGAGGCCCTGTCCCTCTGGCAGGGGCCCGCGCTGGCCAATACGTACCCGAGCCCGCCGCTCCAGGCCGCCGCGCACACGCTGGAGGAGCTCCGGCTGGCCTCGGTGGAGCAACTGGCCTCCTGCTACACACGCCTGGGCGAGCACGCCAGGGCGGCCGCGGTGCTGCGCCCGGTGGCGGCCGCCCATCCCTTGCGCGAATCGCTGGCCGCCGCCCTGATGCGGGCGCTCCAGCGCGCGGGGCGCCGCTCGGAGGCCCTCGACTGGTTCCACCGCACCCGGCGGCTGCTCGCCGACGAGTTGGGGGTCGACCCCGGCCGGGAGCTGGCGGACGCCTACGGCACGGCCTTGCGCGGGGACGGCGACGCCGCGGCGGAGGCGGTGGCCGTGACCCCGCCCGCCGCCGCCCCCGCGGCCGCCCCGCCCGCCGCTCCCCACCTCGTCGTGGCCGACCTGCTGCCCCGCGCGCCGCGTGGCTTCCACGGGCGGGCGGCCGAACTCACCGCCCTGTCCCGGGCCGCGGCGGGCGAGGCCCCCGTCTGCCTGGTCACGGGCCCGGCCGGGGTCGGCAAGACGGCGCTCGCGGTGCAGTGGGCCCACCGCAACCACGCGGTCTTCCCCGACGGCCGCCTCTACGCCGACCTGCGCGGCTTCAGCGACACGGGCGAGCCGACGCTCGCCGAGACGCTGCGCGAGTTCCTGCTGGCGCTGGGCGTCGCGCCGCGCCGGATACCGGAGTCGGCGAACGGCTCGGCCGCGCTCTTCCGCTCCCTCACCGCCGACCGCCGCCTCCTGGTCGTGCTCGACAACGCGCGCGACTCCGAGCAGGTCAGACCGCTCCTGCCGGGCGGCGCCCGCTGCGTCACCGTCGTCACCAGCCGGCACCGGCTGGCCGGACTGATCGCCTCCGACGCCGCCCGCCCCGTCCCCCTGGACGTGCTCGGGCCAAAGGACGGCACGGCGCTGCTCGCCGGAGTGCTCGGCAAGGACCGGGTGCTCGCGGAGCCGGTGGCCGCGCGGAAGGTGGCCGAGCTGTGCGGCGGCCTGCCGCTCGCCCTGCGGGTGGCGGCCGCCAGGCTGGCGGACCGGCCGCGGTGGCCGCTGGACGCCATGAGCGCCGAACTCTCCGACGAGACACGCCGGTTGGGCCTCCTCGACGTGGAGGACACCGGCGTGCGGGCGGCGCTGCGGCTCAGCGTGGGGCAGCTCCCCGGGTCCGTCGCCCACCACTTCGCCCACCTCGGCCGCCACCCCGGCACCCACGTCGACCGGTACGCGGCGGCGGCCCTCGCGGGCACCTCGCCGGACGAGGCCGAGGCCGCGCTGGAACGGCTGGCCGCCGCGCACCTCGTCACGGAGACCGCCCCGGGCCGCTGGACGCTGCACGACCTCGTACGGCTCTACGCGCGTGGACTGGACGCCGGGCCCGACGCCCTCACCCGCGTCCTCGACCACTACGCCGCCACCGCCCTCGCGGCGGCGACCGCCGCCGAGCCCGGTGACGAGGAGTGCTTCACGCTGCCCGCCGACTTCCACATCCCCGTCCCGGCAAGGGCGTTCGCGGACCGGGAGGAGGCCATGGCCTGGTACGCGGCCGAGCGCGACGACCTCGCGCTGGCAGCGGCCGCGGCGCACCGCGCCGGGCTGCACGGCAGGACCTGGCGGATCGTCCTGGCGCTGTGGCCGCTCATGGTGTGGCGGGTGCTCGACGGCTGGACTCCCCTGCTGGAGAAGGCACTCGCGGCGGCGCGGGCCGACGCCGACCCGCGCACCGAGTCGCGGGTGCTGGCCCTGCTCGGCTGGGTGCTGACCGAGGAGGGCCGCACCGCCGAGGCCCTGGCGCACCTGGAGGCCGCCCCCGCGCTCGCCGTCCGGGCCGGCGATCTGAGCGGCGAGGCGACCGCGCTGGTCAACCTGTCGCTGGCGCAGGCGGCGCTGGGCGATCCGGAGGAAGCCGCGGAAGGGTGCCTGCGAGCGGCGGAACTGGCCCGCGAGGCCGAGGACCGGCCCACCGAACGGCTGGCCCTCTACCACCTCGCGCGGCATCGGCTGGATGCCCGGGAATGGCGGTCGGCCCTCGACACGGCGACCGCGGCCATGGCCCTCGACGAGCTCTCCGGTGCGCATGCCGCGTCCCGCGTGCTGCTGTCCACGGTGATCGGGGAGGCCCTGCTCGGGCTCGGCGACGAGGAAGAGGGGGTCCGGCGGCTCGACCGGGCGGCGCGGGAGGCGGAGGCGGCCGGCTTCGACGACGGCGCGGCGCGCGCCCTGGGCGTGCTGCTGCGGGTGTCGGCGGACGAGGGTTTCCGGGTGCGGTACGAAGCGGCGCGGGCGCGGCTCACGGCACGGGCGTAAGGCCCGTCCCGGCCGCGTGAGCGGGACGTGAGCGGCGCGTGAGCGGAACGGCAGCGATCTCCGCCAAGCTGGTCGGGAGCGGGAAACACCACCGCGAGATTCGCTCCTTCGCGGACTTCCGATCCACCTGATCTCCCCATGACGTGAGGGTCCGGCTCTTCGAGCCGGGCCCGGCACTTCGTGCTGCCTCGACGCAGAACTCAATGTTCACCTGGAATTCGTAAATTGTTCACCTCGTGTCTCACATCCATTGACTTACCTGCCACTTCACTCCATGATCCATTTTGTCGCGGCACCCACTCCCGGCCGGCGCGCGGATCGCACCCAGCGCCGCTGTCGCCCCCGTGTGCCGATCGACGACCTCACCTGGGACGACTCGGTCCGGCGCGCCCACCACGCCGCGAACCTGCCTCCCGAGAACGAAAGTTGTGGCAATGGACGCGAAAGCCCTCCTGCTCCTGATTCGTGTGGGCTGCTTGCGTGAACAAGCACTGACCTCCTGGACCCGCCGGGCGGACTTCCGGCTGGCCGTGGCCGAGAGCGCCACCGCCGCCTATCTCAGGCTGGCGGAACACCAGATTCCGCTCTCTCCGGAACGCCCCGCGGAAGAGGTGTACGAAGCCTGCCGCGCCGCTCTCGCGGCGGCGCCGGGCGAGAAGGGCGTCATCGGATTCCTCGACTCGACCCTTCCTCTTGTGGCCCGGCTCGCCGAGGAGTTCGGACTGCCGGGCTGCTCGCCGAGCACCTTGAAGTCCCTCACGGACAAGACCTGGGCGAGGCAGCGCTTCGCCGAGGCAGGGGTGCCCGGCCCGCGCTTCCGGGTGCTCGACGCGGCCGTCACCGACCCCGCCCGACGGCGGGCAGCCGTCGAGGGCCTCACCTATCCCCTCATCGTCAAGCCCGCCGACTCCTCGGCCGGACGCGGCGTGGTGCGGGCCGGGAACGCCCAGGAACTCGACGCGGCGTGGGAGTCGGCGGCGCCGTTCACCAAGACCGGCGCCCTCCTCGCCGAAGAGGAGCTGATCGGTGCGGAGATCAGCGTCGAGACCGTCACCGTCGACGGGCACACCGTGGCCGTGGCCTGCACCGAGAAGCTGAGCACCCGGGGCGACTCGTTCGTCGAGCTCGGCCAGGCCGTGCCGGCCCGCCTCGGCGGCACATCGGAGGCCGAGGTCGCCGAGATCGCGGCCGCCGCGCTCGAGGCCGTCGGCTTCGACCACGGCATCGCGCACACCGAGATGATCCTGACCGCCCACGGCCCCCGGATCATCGAGGTCAACCCCCGGCCCGCCGGCGACTGCATCCTGGACCTCGTCCATCTCACCAGCGGAGTCGACCTCTACGGCACCGCCGCGGACCTCGCCCTGAGGCGGCCGGTCGACACCGGCGCCCTCGGCCGGGCCACCGCCCGCTCGGGCGCGGCCATCCGCTTCCTCACCGGCGAGCCCGGCGTCGTCCGGCACATCGACGGAGTCGCCGAGGCGTCCGCCCTGCTCGACCACGCCCGCGAGCGGCTGGTGCTGCTGACCCGGCCCGGCGATGTCGTCGAACCGGTCACCACCAATCTGCACCGCCTCGGCTACGTCATCGCCGTGGGCGACGACACCGCCGCCGCGGTCGAGCGCGCCGACCGCCTCGCCGCGATGGTCACCGTCGTCACCTCCCCCGCCGCCCCCGGCGAACCCCCCGCCCGCCGCCTGCCCAGCTCCGAGTGCTGGACCTGATGGCCGGCGGCAGCTCGATGAGGACTTCCATGCGATCCCCTGATTCCTACTGGCTGGCCACCGGACCGACCTGGACCGGAACCGACAGCACCCTCCCGCGGCAGACCGGCGTCTGCGTGCTCGGCGCCGGCGTGATGGGCTCGACCCTCGCCTACTGGCTGGCCACCGCCGGCCTGCGACCCCTGGTGCTGGAGCGCAACCCCGGCCCGGCCATGGGCTCCTCCGGCCGCAACGCCGGACGCCTGATCCAGGGCGGCAACGCCCAGCACGCCCTCGCGATCGAGAAGTACGGCCACGCCGAGGCGCTGGCCATCTACCGCGCCACCCTCACCAACCGGGACCTGGTGCGCGAGGTGGCCGCCCGCGAGGGGCTGGAGGCGACCCGCTTCCCCACCGCCAAGCTCGACCTCGCCGTCACCGAGGACGAGGCCCTCGAGCTCAAGCGCACCGCCGAGGCCCTGACGGCCGACGGCATCGAGGCCGAGTGGCTGGACCTCGCGGCCGCCCGCGAGGCGTTCGGCACCGACCTCCCCGACACCGTCCTTGGCGGGCTGTACCGGCCGGACCAGGACGCGGTCCACTCCGTCGCGTACGTACGGGGCATGGCCGCCGCGGCCGCCCGCCACGGCGCGGAGTTCGCCTGCGGCATCACCGTCACGTCCGTGGAGGCGGCCCCCGCCGGCGGCTGGCTCGTCACCACCGACGCGGGCCAGGTGCTCGCGGAGCAGGTGGTCGTCGCGCTCAACGCCTGGACGCCCCGGCTGCTCCCGGAGCTCGCCCCGGTCATCACCCCGGTGCGCGGGCAGCTCGTCCAGACGGCACCCGTGCCCTTCCGCATACCGCAGTGGGGGCTCGACCGCGGCCTCCTCTACGGCGGCCAGACCCCGGACGGCTCGCTGCTCATCGGCGGCCTGCGCAACACCGTCCCGGGCCGCGACGAGGGCATCGACCTGCCGCAGGACGACAACACCCCGGCCTTCTCACCGGACTTGGCCCAGCGGCTGGCCGACGCGCTGCCCTCGCTGCTCCCGGAGGCCACCGGCGTTCCCGTGGCCCGCGCGTGGAGCGGGGTCATGGCGTTCACCCCGGACCGCTGCCCGCTGGTCGGCGCCTGGCCGGGCGCGGCCGGGCTGTGGGTGATGGCCGCGTTCAACGGCCATGGCATGCCGTACTCCCAGGTCATGCCGGAACAACTCGCGGAGCGGATCCGCGGCGGCCGCGGGGACGGCATCCCGTCCGCGTTCGATCCCGCCCGCTTCCTCTGAGCAGGAGCAACATGTCACAGTCATCCATGCTTTCCCCGGCCCCCGTGGCCGGATCCTGGGGCCCGGGACACCGCGGCGACGCTCCGCTCCTGGTGATCGGGGCGGGCCCCAAGGCCATCGCCCTGGCGGTGAAGTCGAGCGTGCTGCGCGCCGCCGGCTTCGACGTCCCCGAGGTCGTCGCCGTCGAGCGGGACTGCACCGCCGCCAACTGGCGTGCGGGCCGCGGCTGGACCAACGGCCGGCAGCCGCTCGGCACCCTCCCCGAGAAGGACCTCGGCTTCCCCTACGACTGCACCACCTGGGGAGCCCCCCAGGACCCGGTCACGGGTGAGATCGCCCAGCGGATGGCCGGCTTCAGCTGGTCCAGCCACCTGCTCGACCGGGGCGCGTACGCCCGCTGGATCGACCGCGGCCGGCCCCAGCCCAGCCACCGGGAGTGGGCCGACTATCTGGAGTGGGCGGCCGACCGGGCGGGCCTTCGCACGGTCACCGGTGAGGTCCGCGCCGCCGAACTGGAGGACGGCGGCTGGGAGCTGACCGTCGACGGCGGCGCCGCGCCCGTGACCGTGCGCGGCCGCGGCCTGCTGGTCTCCGGGCCGGGCCCCACCGCGGGCACGGTGCCCACCGACGGCACCGTCGTGCTGGACACGGCGGGCTTCTGGAAGCTCGCCGTGGAGGGGCTGCCGGACCGGGTCCGCAGCGTGATCGTCGTGGGAGCGGGCGAGACCGCGGGCACGATCGTGCGCGAACTCGCCCTCGGGCAGGACCGGCAGGTGGTCGTCGTCGCCCCGCGGGCCACGCTCTACAGCCGGGGCGAGAGCCCCTTCGAGAACCGCTACTACAGCGACCCCACCGGCTGGGCCGGCCTCTCCGAGGCGGACCGGCAGGAGTTCATCCGGCGCACCGACCGCGCGGTCTTCTCGCAAGAGGTGCAGAGCGACCTGGCGCGGACCACCAACGTCTCCTGGGAGCCGGGCCGCGTCGTCGGCGCGCGCCCCGCCGACGGCGGTGTGGCGGTCGAGGTCGCGTACGGCGACGAACTGCGCATCCACCGTGCCGACCTGGTCGTCGACGCGACCGGCGGCGACCCGCTGTGGTTCACCCGCCTCCTCGGGCCGCGCGCCCAGGAAGCCCTGCGGGCCGCGCTCGGCGGCGCCGCGACCCGCGACCGCCTCGAGCACTCCATCGACGCCTCGCTCGCGGTGGCCGGGCTGCCCGCGCCCTTGCACCTGCCCAACCTGGCCGCGCTGACGCAGGGCCCGGGTTTCCCCAACCTGAGCTCCCTCGGCCTGCTCTCCGACCGCGTGCTCGCCTCGTACGTCCCGCGCACGCGCCCCGACGACACCGCGGCCACAGGCGCCCGCACCACCGCACGGGCCACCGCGCCCGGCCTCGACCCCATGGGAGCAGTACAGCGATGACCACCGATCTTGTACCGGACGTCGACTTCGTCCAGCTGCTCTTCACCGATGTCGCCGGACGCCTGAAGACCCTGGAGGTCCCCACCGCCCGCTGGGCCGAGGTGCGCGACCGCGGCTGGACCCTCGACGGTTCCGTGCTCCTGGGCTACGGCGACCCCGAGCACAGCGACCTGCGCCTGGTGCCCGACCCGTCGACGTATGTGCGGCGGCCCTGGGACACGGTGTCCGGGCGCACCGTCGGCATGGTCTTCTGCGACGTCGTGGACACCGCGGGCCGGCCGTTCGCCGCGGACCCCCGCGCGGTGCTGCGGAAGGCCGTCGAGGCGTCGGAGGCCCGTGGCCAGCGCCCCGTCTTCGGTGTCGAGGCCGAGTTCTACCTCCTGCGCCCCGGCGCCCCCGGCAGCGCGGGCGACCCGGCCGACGGCGCCGGCTACTGGGACCTGAGCGTCGATGAGGAGGCCGACGAGGTCTGCCGGGACATCGCCGAGGCCCTGGCCCGGATGGGGTTCACCGTCGACGGGCACCACCACGAGGTGTGCGCCGGGCAGCGGGAGCTCGTCTTCCGGCACGGTGACGCGCTGACCACCGCGGACCGGCTGCTGCTGCTCAAGCACACGGCCCGGGTCATGGCCCGCCGCCGCGGCCTGTCCGCCGTCTTCATGCCCAAGCCCCTGGCGCACCTCTACGGCAACGCCCTGCACGTCCACGTCTCGCTGGCGGACACCGAGACGCCGTCGAAGGCCCTCTTCCACGACGGTGACGACGCCGACGGCATGTCCGGCCTCTTCCGCAGCTCGCTCGCCGGTGTCCTCGACCACGCGCCCGCGCTGACGGCTCTGGGCAACCCGACCGTCAACTCCTACAAGCGGCTCGTCCCCGCCTCCGGCACTCCGGTGCACCGCAGTTGGGCGCGGCACAACAGGTCCACGGCGTTCAAGGTCGTGGGGGACAACGCGGCGCCCGGCTCGCTCCGGCTGGAGATGCGCAGCCCCGACCCGGCCGCCAATCCCCACCTGCTCTTCGCGGGTGTGCTCGCCGCGTTCGCCGACGGCCAGGACCGTGACCTGAAGCTGCCCGAGGCGTGCGAGGAGCCCGCCGACCAGCTGGACCCGGCGGCTCTCGCCGCGCGCGGCATCCTGCCGCTCCCCACGGACCTGCCCTCCGCGCTGCGGGCCCTGGAGCAGGACGGCACCGTGCGCGCCGCCGTGGGCGACCTGGCGACCGGCGCGTTCGTCCGCAACTCGGAAGCGGACTGGGCCGCTTGGCACCGTGTCGTCACCCCTTGGGAGATCGAGCGGTACGCCGATTCCGTCTGACCGCGACCCGTCACCCGCACATCCGACACCGAGGAACCACCCCATGCACAACACCGTCGAGACGACCGAAGGCCCGGCCGCCGTCCCCTCCCCCGACCACCGGTGGACCGCGCTGTTCTTCATCACCGAGCCGGGTATCGGCGAGGTCCTGCCCGAGCTGGCCGGCTGCACGACCGGCCTGTGCTCGGTGCGTGACCAGGCCGCCCGGTTCGCGCGGGCCGGCGTCCGGGTGCTGGGCGTCAGCGCGCACGCCCCCGGGCACCTGACGGAGTTCGCCCGTTCCCGCGACCTGGGATATCCGCTCGTGGGCGACGGTGAGCTGACGCTCGGCCGGGCGCTGGGCGTACCCGAGGTGACGGCCGACGGCCGCACGCTGTTCGCCCGCGCTGCCGTGATCCTCGACCGCGCGGGGGCCGTACGGGCCCTGCTGCACCCGGTGCCCGAGCCCGAGCGCCACGCCGAACTGGTCCTGGACAAGCTCGCGGAGCTCGAGGCCGACGAGAGTGACCGTGCCTGACGCGACCTCCGTGCGGGGCGGCCGGATCCGCGCGCTCCTGCCGGCTCCCGGCGCGCCCCGCGCGCTGGCCCTCTCCACCCTCGTCGGGCAGACCGGCGGCGGCCTCTTCCTGCCGGTCAGCGCACTGTTCTTCACCCGCTCCGTGGGGCTCGCGCCGTCCCAGGTCGGCATCGGCCTCGCGGTGGCCGGACTGATCGGGCTGGCCGCCGCCGTACCGATCGGCCGGATCGCGGACCGCTTCGGGCCGCGGGGCACGTACGCGGTCACGCTGCTCGGCCAGGCGGCCGCCACCGCGTCGTTCGCCCTGGTGCACTCGCTGTGGGCGTTCATCGTGACCAACACGGTCGCGGCGCTCGCGCAACGCGGTGGCAACGCCGCCCGGGGCGCCGTCATCGGCGGTGTGGGCCAGGGTGAGGAACGGGTGCGGCTGCGCGCCATGCTCAAGTCGGTGACCAACACCGGGCTGAGCCTCGGCACGGCGCTCGCCGCGCTCGCCCTGGCCGCCGACTCGCGCTCCGCTTATCTCACGGTGGTCTTCCTCAACGCGGCGTGCTACGTATGCGCCGCGCTCCCCCTGCTGCGTGTACCGCCGGTCGAGGCCGCCGGCACCGGACCGTCGGCACCCCCACGCCGCGCGGTGCTGCGCGACCGGCGGTACACGCTGGTCACCGTGTTGTGCGGGATCACCAGCATCCACTACGACGTGCTCTCCCTCGGCCTGCCGCTGTGGATCGCGGGCCACAGCAGCGCCCCGCGGTGGAGCATCTCCGCCGTCATCATGGCCAACACCGTCCTGGTGGTCCTGCTCCAGGTGCCCTTCTCCCGGGGCACGGGCGAGGTGCCCGCCGCGGCCGCGGCGGTGCGCCGGTCGGGCTGGGTGCTGTGGGCGGGCTGGGCGGTGATCGCCTGCACCGCCTTCGCCACCTCGCCCGCCCTGGCCTTCGCCCTGCTCGTCGTGGGCATGGTGCTGCACACCGCCGGTGAACTCTGGCACTCGGCGGGCAGTTACGGCCTCAGCTACGAACTGGCCCCGGCCGGCTCGCACGGCGAGTACCAGGGCTTCTTCTCCCTCGGCCGCGGAGCCACCGCGGCGCTGGCCCCCATGGTGGTCACCACCGTCTGCCTGGCCGACGGAGCCCGGTGGCGGCCCGTCACCGGGTGGCTGCTGCTCGGCCTCGTCGTCGCGGCGGCGGCCGCCGCCGTGCCCTCGGCCACCCGCGCCGCCGCCCGGCGGGCCGAGGCCCCTCTCCCCCTACCCGTACAGGAGTCAGCATGACCGCCCTCGCGTCCGCACCCACAGAACCCCTGCCGGCCGGGGCACCACAGGCCGCGGAGGCTCCGGGCACGCGGGGGCCGTCGGTCCTGGTCCTGGGCGGCGGCACCAGGCTGCCGGCAGCCCTGCGGGGACACGGGGCATACGTCGTCTACGGCGGTACGCCCGACGAGTTCACCCCCACGCACCGCGCGGCCTGCGACGAGGCGTGGCTGCTCCCCGAGGGGTCCGAGGACGACTGGGTCCGCAGGGCGGTCGCGCTGCACCAGGTCGTCCCGTTCCGTCACGTGGTCACCGTGCGGGAGCGGTTCCTGACCGCCGCCGCCCGGATCGCCGACGCGCTCGGCCTCGGCGGGAACCCGCTGGAGACCGTGCTGGCCCTCAAGGACAAATCCCTGATGCGGCGGCACTGCGAGGCCGTCGGGGACGGGGCCGCCGTCCGCGCGCGGCTGCTGCACGAGCCCGGTGACGTGGACGCGTTCGTGGCCGCGGTCGGCCTGCCGGTCGTCCTCAAGCCGCGTGACGGCTCGGGCAGTCAGGGCATCGTCGTCATCCGCGACGCGGAGGGCATCCCCTCCGCGCGCCGGCGGGTCGCCGACCTGCCGGGGGCGACGCTCGCCGAGGAGTTCCTGGACGGCCCGGAGTTCAGCGTCGAGACGTTCAGCTACGACGGAGCGCACGAACTCCTCGCGATCACCGAGAAGTTCACCGGCGAGGGCGCGGTCGAGATCGGCCACGTCGTGCCCGCGCGGATCGGCGCGGCCGAGCGCGCCGCGCTGACGGAGGCGACCTTCCGGTTCCTCGACGCGATGGGCTTCGCCGAGGGGCCCGCGCACACCGAGATCATCCTCACGGCGGCCGGACCCCGCGTCGTCGAGTCGCACAACCGCCCCGGTGGTGACGGCATCGTCGACCTCGTCCGGCACGTCCACGGCGCCGACATCCGGGACCTGCTGGCCGCCAGGACCGCGGGCGCCGACGCCCCGGTGGCGGACGGGACCCAGGCCGGCGCCGCCGCGACCTGGTTCCTGACCGCCGAGCCCGGCGTCGCCACCGAGGTCTCCGGCTGGGAGACGGCCGCCGGGCAGCCGGGAGTGGTGGCGGTCTCGCCCGGGGTCCGGGCCGGGGAGACCGTCTCCCCCTTGCGCGCCTCCGGCGACCGGTGCGGCTCGGTGACCGCGGTGGGCGCGACGCCCGACGAGGCGCTCGCCCGGGCCCGCGCCGCGCTGGCCCTGGTCACCGTCCGCACCGCCCCTTCGTACCCGCAGAGCACCGAGAGCCGATGAGCACGATGACCACCCCCCGCAATTCCTTGACCGAGCGCTATCTCGCCTCCCCCGCCGGCACGGCCGCGGTATGGCCCGACGCGCCGGACCCGGACCGGCTCAAGGCCGTGCACGGCGCGCTCGAGGACCGCTTCCTGACCCGCCCGGTCTTCCTGGAGGCGGCGGAGACGGAGCGCCTCGAAAGCGACCTGAACGGCGTACTGGACCTGCTGTTCTCCCTGCCCGACCGGCTCTTCGGCGGCGACGCGCACGCCTTCGCCGCCGCGGTGGGGCTGCGCCCCGAGCAGGCGCGCGTCGCCCTGCGGCCGCCGGTGGCGGAGCCGGCCCGGATCGGCCGCGCCGATCTCTACCACGACGGTACGGACTTCCGGCTGCTGGAGTTCAACATCAGCAGCGCGCTCGGCGGCCTCGACGTCCCCGAACTCAACCGGCTGCTCCTCCAGGACGAGCAATTCGCCGCCTTCGCGGCGGCGGAGGACCTGACCTTCCCCGACACCGTCGGCGCGCTGGCCGGCACCGTCCGCGCGACGGCGGAGAGCGGCGGGGGCACCCCCCGGGTCGCGCTCATGGACTGGTGGCCCGGATACCGCAAGACCGAGCCCAAGATCCGTGCCCTGGCCGCGATGCTGGAGCGCTACGGCATCGAGACCGTCCCCTGCCACACGGAACAGGTACGGGAGACCGGCGGCCGGATCACCGTCGACGGCCGCCCCGTCGACGCCGTCCACCGCTTCTTCACGCTCGGCGAACTCACCGCCGACGCCGCCTCCCTCGCACGGGCCGAGGAACTTCTCGACTCCTTCGCGCGGTGCGGCGTCCCGGTGCTGTCCCCGCTGCGCACCTCCATGCACGGCAACAAGCGGGCGCTGGCCATGCTGTGGGAGGACCGCTGCCGCGACACGTACGACCCCGCCGAGACGGCGCTGGTGGAGCGGTTCCTGCCCTGGACGCACGAGCTGCGCCCCGGCCCGGCCCGGGTGCGCGGGCAAGAGGTGGACCTCCTCACGTACTGCGCTCAGCGGCGTGCGGACCTCGTCCTCAAGCCCTCGCACGGCCTGGGCGGCACCGGCACCGTGCTCGGCCGCGGCACCGGCGACCAGGAGTGGGCGGACGCGCTCTCCCGGGCGGCGGCGGGCGGGTACATCGTCCAGGAACTGGTCACGCCACGGCACGAGCTGTTCCCCGACGGCGAGACCGGCGAACTCTCCCCCTGGACGCTCAACTGGGGTGCCTTCCTCATCGGCCGCCGGTACGCCGGTGCCTTCCTCCGGGGCCTGCCCGCGGACCGCGCGGACGTGATCTCGTTCGACAACAAGGCCCACGCGGGCTGCGCCTTCCAGGCCGCGTGACGTCACGGGCGCGGAGCGCCCCCCGCGCGCTGCCCGCACCACCGGCAGTGCGGTCCGCGCGCCGCTCCGCGCCCTGATGGTGCTCTTCCGCTTCCCGCCACACTGAGGGTGCCGTCAGCTTCGAAAAGGGCCGCCGTCCACGGCCCTGCCGTCAGGGGGAGCGTATGGTGCCGATCCCGTCCGGGCCCGCGAACGCCCCTCGAACGGACAGGGACGCGCGGGTGATCGTGGTCGGAGCCGGGCTCTCCGGCGTCGGGGCCGCCATCCGGCTGCGTCAGCAGGGCTTCCGGGACCTCGTGGTGCTGGAGAAAGCCGCACAGCTCGGGGGCACCTGGCGGGACAACACCTATCCGGGCTGCGCGTGCGATGTCCCGTCCTCGCTGTACTCCTACTCCTTCGCGCCGAACCCCGGGTGGAGCCGGACCTTCGCCGGGCAGCGGGAGATCCACGACTATCTGCGGGCGACCGCGGACCGGTACGGCGTCGCCGAGGTGCTGCGGTGCGGTGTCGGTGTCCTGCGGGCCGGGTGGAACCGGGCGACGGGGCGCTGGCACCTGGAGACCACCGACGGCGACTACCGCGCCACCGTACTGATCCTGGCCACCGGGCCCTGGCACGTCCCGCACCGGCTGGATGTGCCGGGGCTCGGCGAGTTCCCCGGGCCGGTGTTCCACACGGCCGAGTGGGACCACTCCGTGGACCTGTCCGGCCGGCGCGTGGCCGTGGTGGGCGGTGGGGCGTCCGCCGTTCAGGTCGTCCCCGCCCTCCAGGACCGGGCGGCGGCCGTGCACCTCTTCCAGCGCACCGCCCATTGGGTGCTGCCCAAACCCGATCTCCCGGTCTCCCCGGCACTCGGCTGGTGCCTCGCCCACGTCCCGGGTGCGCAACGTGCCCTGCGGGCCGGCCAGTACGGCGTTCAGGAGGGATTCGGCCACGCCTTCCGCCACCCCCGTCTCGTGGGCCCCGCCCAGGCCATGGCCCGCGCCCATCTGCGGCTCGCGGTCCACGACCCGGTGCTGCGCCGGGCCCTGACGCCCGGCTACCGCCTGGGCTGCAAGCGCCTGCTGACGTCGAGCACCTTCTACCCGGCGCTGAACCGGCCGCACGTCCATCTGCACCCCACCGCCCTCTCCGCCGTACGCGGCCGGCGCCTCATCGGTGCCGACGGCACCGGGGCCGAAGCCGATGTGGTGATCGACGCCACGGGCTTTCGCATCGGTGAACTGCCCCTGGCCCGGGGCGTGTACGGCGCGGACGGCCGGACGCTGCACGAGACCTGGGGCGAGGACGGCCCCACGGCCTACCTCGGCACCAGCGTCAGCGGGTTCCCCAACCTCTTCCTCCTCCTCGGCCCCAACATCCTCTCCGGCTCCACCTCGGCCGTCACGGTCCTCGAAGCGCAACTCGCCTATCTTTCCGGCGCGCTGACCCATCTGCGGCGGGGCGGTCACACCGCCCTGGACGTGAGACCGGCCGTCCAGGCCGCCTACAACGCCGCCGTGCAGAAAGCTCTGGAGACCACCGTGTACAACGCGGGCGGCTGCTCCAGCTACTACTTCGGCCCGGGCGGCCGGAACACCTTCTGCTGGCCCTGGTCCACCGGCACACTCGTCCGCCGGCTCAAACGCTTCGACCCCGCCGCCTACACGTGCCGCACCGCGCCCGCACCCCGCGCGCCCGCGGACCGCGGCCGCCCGGCCGGCGAGGAGGGAGTCACCCGATGACCCGGCGGCGCCCCCGGCCCCAGCCGTACGGCCGCGACCAGAGGCGGCTCAGCGTGCGGCCGGATCGAGTGTCCTCCCGTCGGGCAGTTCCTTCTTCGCGTCGACCACGGCCCGCTCGATGACGACGGTCTCGCGGGTGACGGCGCCGGGTTCGAGGCCCCGGTACGGCTTGACCAGGACCTCGCGCTGGCCGAGGTACTGGTACGTGGTCCTGTCGAAGATCCATTCCTGGCGGCTGTCGGGGCCGGTGTGCGTGAGGGCGATGCCGGGCCGGCCGGTCGCGTCGGTGGTCCGCTCCATGAGGGTGACACCGGGGATCTTCGCAGCCGCCTTGAAGAGCGCGGCGCTGATCTGCGGCGTCGCGATCTGCTCCTCCAGCAGCCGGCCCACCTCCCCGAACGCCGACCAGTCGGCCTGGGGGTCGCCCGCCCTGCCCGGCCCGTAGAGGCGCTTGAGGAGGACGTCGGGATCGGTGGGAAGCGCCTTGACGCTGTTGTAGGAGCCCCGGTCGGCGACCTCACCGGAGGGGTCGAGATCGAGGTCCTCGCCGTTCTTGTCCATGAACTTGTGGTCCGGCTCGTAGGTGAAACTCCTGAGGCCGTCGGGCGAGCGCCACACCTGGCGCGAGTGCAGCGGACTCACCACGAGCTTCTCCTTGCCCCCCGCCCTGTCGACCCACCCTCCCGTCACCTTGCTCTCCACGTAGAGGTACTGGTCCTGCCGGGGCTCCAGGGCCGGCAGCCGTGCCGCCGCGAGCGAGATCCGGTCGACGGTCGCCGACAGCCCTTTGGCGGTGCCGGACTCCAGCCTCACTCCGGCCTTCGGCGTACGGGTGTCCGCGCCTGAGGCACCCGGGCCGTGCGGGGCGACGACCACCGCGCCCCCGATCACCGCCGCGGCGACCGGGAGCGCGATCCAGGCCGTACGGCGCGCACGGGAGCGCGGCGCGCGCGCTGTTGTCCGGTGCGCCTCGGCCCACAGGGCCTCTTCCAGCAGGTCCTGCCGGGCCCGCGGCAGGGCGGTCTCGGGCTGCGGGGGGAGCAGGAGGTCGAAGTCGCGGAGGTCGAGCGGCTCTTGATGCCGCGGGGAGGTACGCATCATCGGTTCCACTTCTCGTCGGGCCGGTTCAGGCGAAGGTTCAGGTGGAGGCGCTCGGGCTGCCGGGCCGCCGGCTCGTCCGCGCGCCGCCGGAGTTCGTGCTCGGCGAGCTCGCGCAGGCGCTCGCGGGCCCGGAAGAGCCGTGACCGTACGGTGCCGACAGCCACGCCCAGGGCCTCGGCCGCTTCCGCGTAGCTCAGGCCGGACCACACGCAGAGGGTGACGACCTCGCGCTCCGGCCGCCGCAGCTTCCCCAGGGCGTTCTTCGCGGCGGTGAGCTGTTCGGCGTCCGCCATCCTGCTCACCACCTCACCCGCGATGTCCGGCACGGCTTCCTTGGCGGGCATCCGCCGCAGAGCCTTCTCGTGACGGCGGGCGGCGCGGCTGGTGTTGCGCTGGACGTTCACCGCGATGCCCATCAGCCACGCCCGCGCGCCGTCCGGTTCCTCGGGGAGCCGGGCGCGAAGACGCCAGGCCTCCAGGAAGGTGAGCGAGACGACGTCCTCGGCGGTGGCCCAGTCGCCGGTGGCACGGAGGGCGTAGCGGTGGACGAGCTGGGCGTGCTCGCGGAAGAGCCGGCGGAAGGAGTCCGGGTCGCCGTCCCTGATGCGGGTGTGTAGTGACATCACATCTGGATATGTCCGGTGGCGGGCGCGGGTTCCCATGATGTGGATCACACAGGGGAGGGACGGGACGGCCTCCACACCCGTTTTCCGGCTACCCCTCTGCGGAACCGGCGTCCGTCACCGCGCGGGCGAAGCCCCCGCTGCCCCCGATCCGGCCGTCCTCCGCGAGGGTCAGCACCTCGTAGCCCTCCGCGTCCATGCCCGCTCCCCTCGCGAAGATCGCTGTGGCGTGGACGTCCGCCCAGGTCAGGCTCGGGCCGATGACCGTCGTCGACAACAGGCCGCGCGCGGGGCGGTGCGCGTGGGGGTCGAGGATGTGGTGCCCGCGTTCCGCGGTGCCGGAGGTGGCGACGGCGGAGGCGGCGGGGGCACCGGCCGTCACGACGGTCAGGAGGCGGCCGGGGCGCGTGGGGTCCGCTATGCCTATTCTCCAGGGCGTTCCGGGCGCGGCCTCGCCGTGGAGTTGGAGGTCTCCGCCGCCGTTGACGCAGAGGTTGCGGGCACCGGCCCCGTGGAGGACGGCCGCCGCTCGCTCGACCGCCCAGCCCTTGACGAGCCCGGAGGGGTCGAGCCGTCCGCCGGCCCGGGCGCTGAACCAGCCACCGGTCAGCGCCTCCGCCTCCGCGCACAGCCGGAGCACCTCGCCGACCTCGGCCGGGCACCGCTCGACCGTGGTCTCGCCGCGGTCGAGGCGGCAGATCGCGCTGTCGGGCCGGTAGGTGGAGAACAGGGCGTCCACATGGTGCAGCCACGTCACCGCCTCGCGCAGGGCCCGGCCGACGGCCGGGGTGACGGTGTCGCGGAGGTCGAAGGAGAAGACCGTCCCCATGGCGTGCTCGACGTGGCGCAGCCCGCGCCCGTGCTCAGGCACCGGCCTTGTCCAGGGCGCTCTGCAGGGACTGGATGTAGCCCTCGCTCGTGTAACTGGCGCCGGAGACGGCGTCGATGCCCGCGCTCTGGGCGCCCAGCGCCTCCTGGGTGAGCCGGGGCAGGGCGTAGGCGGCGATCTCCTGGTCCCTGCCTCGGCCGGAGGGTGCCTGGAGCACGCGGACGGCGGTGAGCCTTCCCTGGGTGAGGGTGGCTTCGACCTGGACCGGGCCGTACCGGGTGTCGATCACGGCACCGGTGAACGCGCCCGTCCGGCTGCCCGGAGGCAGGGTCGTGGCGGGCGAGGTGACGGGCTGCGGCGCGGAGACGGCCGGGGGCGCCGGGCTGTGCTGCGGTTTGAGGGACAGCAGCAGGACGACGCCCGTGGCTGTCGTCAGGACGGTGACGGCGGCTCGGCGCACGCGCGGTCTCCTTCAGGTGCGGAATCAGGTCGGGTGCGGAATCGGTGCGGAGCCGGGCGCGGACGCGGCGTACCGGCGTCACAGCGTGAACGACTCGTGGTGGATACGGCGCCGCGGTACGCCCGCGCCGCGCAGCGCCCGAAGCGCCGCCTCGCACATGCCGGGCGGCCCGCACACGTACACCTCGTGCGCGGCCAGATCCGGCACGAGCCCCAGCAGGCCCGGCGCGGTGAGCGGCACGACGGGAAAGCCGTACGCGGACGGCTCGTCGACGGCGTAGACGACGTGCGCGCCCCGGGCGCCCGCGATCGCGTCGAGCTCGCCGCGCAGTGCGAAGTCCTCGGGGCGGCGGGCGCGGTACATGAGGGTGACCTGGCCGGGGAGTGTCTCGAAGAGGGTGCGCAGCGGGGTGATGCCGACGCCGCCGGCGAGGAGCAGGACCCTGTGGGCGGCGCGCGGGGCGGCCGTGAAGCCGCCGTAGGGGCCTTCCGCCCAGACCCGGGTGCCGGGGGCGAGCCGGGCGAGGGCCGCGCTGTGCACGCCCGCGGCCTTGACGGTGACGCGCAGGTGCCCGGGTCGGGCGGGGGCGGAGAGGGAGTAAGGATTGGCCGTCCACCACATGCCCCGGCACAGGAAGCGCCACCGGAAGAACTGGCCCGGTTCCGCCCCGAGCTCGTCGAGCCGCGCGCCCGTGACGTAGACCGAGACGACGCCGGGTGCCTCGGTGCGTACGTGTGAGACGCGCATCCGGTGCCGGAGCCCGCGCCGGACCGGGACCACGAAGCGGAACCAGACCAGCAGCGCGGCCACGCCGCCGTACAGGGCGTACCACGCGAGCTGGGCGGCGTTGTCACCCACGAAGTCGGCGCCGTTGGCGAGTTGGTGGCCGAAGGCGAGGAAGACGGCGAGGTAGGTGGCGAAGTGCAGGTAGTGCCAGATCTCGTAGCTCAGGTGCCGTCGGGCGGCGCGGGCCGAGAGGATCCCGGTGGCGAGGAGCAGCAGGAAGCCCGCGGTGGCCTTGAGCATGTCCGGATAGGTCAGGACGAGGGTGGTGGTCTGGCTCACGACCCCGGAGTGGGTGGTGAGGGCCGAGCCCCAGATGATCAGCAGGGTGTGGGCGAGGGCGAGGCCCAGGGTGTAGCGGCCGCCCGCGGCGTGCCAGCGCGCCAGCCGGTCGGTGCCGACGCCGCGGTCCAGGGCCGGCACCCGGGCCATCAGGGCCAGCAGGACGGCGCAGGCGTAGCCGGCGAGGAGGCCGGTGATGCGGCCGGCTCCGGTCAGCCAACCCGCCGGGCCGACGACCGCCGGGGTGTCGGTCCACCACAGCCCGAGCACGGCGGCGGCCCCGGCCCAGATGAGCACCTGGGCCGGGAGGGGGCCGGCCCGGAACGGGCGGGGGGCGGCCGCGTGCGCGGGAGGACCGCCGCGTACGGCGGCCGGACCGTCGCAAGTGCTGGTGGCCACCTGTTCTCCTCTCCCACGGTGACAAGGCGGCCAGCCTTCCAGCGCTTCCTCTGAAAACCCTGTGAGCGAGCCGCCCCGGGCCGGGTCCGGAGGAGATTCACAGGATCCGGGGACGCGCGCCCCGCCTCACCGGTCGTAGGCGTGGAATCCCCGGCCCGTCTTCCGGCCGAGCAGCCCGGCCTCCACCATGCGCTGGAGCAGGGGCGGCGGGGCGTAGAGCGGCTCCTTGAACTCCTCGTACAGCGACTCGGCGATGGAGGCCACGGTGTCCAGGCCGATCAGGTCGGCGAGCTTGAGCGGGCCCATCGGGTGCGCGCAGCCCAGCTCCATGCCGGCGTCCACGTCGGCGGCGGTGGCGAAGCCGGACTCGGCCATGCGGACGGCGGAGAGGAGATAGGGGATCAGCAGGGCGTTGACGACGAAGCCCGCCCGGTCCCTGGAGCGGATCGCGGTCTTGCCCAGCGTCTCCCGGGCGAACGCCTCCGCCGTGGCGGCCGTCTCCGCGGTGGTGTGGAGCGAGGTGACGATCTCCACCAGCGGCATGACCGGCACGGGGTTGAAGAAGTGCAGGCCCAGGACGCGGTCGGCCCGCTGGGTGGCCATGCCGAGGCGCATGACGGGGAGGGAGGAGGTGTTGGTGGCGAGGATCGCCCCGGGGTCCTCGACGATCTTGTCGAGGACGTGGAAGATCTCCGTCTTGGCGTCGGTGTTCTCGATGACGGCCTCGATGACCAGGTGCCGGTCGGCGAGGTCGTCGAGGCTGCCGGAGAAGACGAGCCGGGCCAGGGCGTCCTCGGCGGCGGGGCGGTCCAGCCTGCCGCGGTCGACGGCGCGTTCCAGGGACCGGGCGACCCGGTCGCGGGCCCGCCGGGCGGCGGTGGCGTCGGCCTCGCACACGACGGTGTCGAGCCCGGCGCGGGCACAGACCTCGGCGATGCCTGCGCCCATCTGCCCGCCGCCGACGACGCCTACGCGCTGGATGCCGCTGGTCATGACCGCTCCGTTTCGTGCCGCGCGAGGCGGCGGGTGTGGGCGTCGGTGGTGAAGGCGGGAAGGCCCGGTCGAGTGCGGTGCGTTCGAAGAAGTGGACGCTCCGGCCGGACGTGCCGGGATCTCCGACGTCAGGGCAGTGATCGTGCCCGGTCCCCGGTCCGGCCGCCGATCACTCCGGCGGGCCGCACCACGACTCTGACAGTGGCACCGACCCCCATCAACCGTGGCCCGATGCCAACTTCCGCGAATCTTCCCGGCCGTGTTCGCCAAGATTGCGAAGGCTCGGTGATCGGCCCGGCCTCAGCGGGAGACGGGAGCGCTCACGCGCACCGTGCGCATCCTCCGGCTTCCGACGCCGTGTGTGCGCGGACGTCGTGCGGCGGGCCCTGTCCGCCTGATACGGCGTCAGTCCGCCGGCTCCGCGGCCGGGCGCAGGAGCTGCCCGCAGCGCAGGTTCCACCGCCCGGCGCGGCCGGTGAGGGTGGTCGAGGACAGCGGGAGGACGTCCAGGCGCCAGAAGGTCCGCAGGGGGAGGCCGAGCGCGTGCACGACGGCCGCGCGGACCACAGCCGGTTCCACGACGGCCAGAATCCTCCCGCCCCCGTCGCCCCGGGCATCGAGCCAGCCACCGACACGCGCGGTCAGGTCCGACAGCGACTCACCCCCGTGGGGCGTGGCGAGGGGGTCGGACAACCACGTGGCGACGGCTTGCGGTTCGGCGGTGCTCACCTCGTCCAGTGTCCGGCCCTGCCAGCGCCCGACGTCCAGGTCGCGCAGGTCTCCCACCTGTTCGGCGTCCAGGCCAAGGGCGTCCGCCGTCTCGCGGCAGCGTGTGGACGGGGCGCGGAGGTGGCGGCCGGCCGCGGGCAACGCCCCCGCCGCGGCACGCGCCTGCCGCAGGCCGGCGTGGTCGAGAGAGGCGCCGTCGTCGAAACGCGGCTGTCGCAGTGCCGTGTTCATCGCCGGCGCTACGAACATCACTCGCGCAGTCACCCTGATTTCCCCCTCAACCGCCTGTCCGGTGCTCCAGCACATCACGCGCCCGGCAACAGGGGCGTGCGGGGGTGTGTCGTACGCCGTAGCCAGGCCGAACCGCACGCGGTACGGTCGCGTGAACATGACGACGGTGTGGTGGAAGCCGGTGGAATTCCGGCACGGTCGCGCCACTGTGTACCCGGCCGGGACCCGCGACTCGCGGTAACGGCCGGAAAGTCAGACCCGCTCACCGTCGTTGAGGACCACCCCGAAGTCCGGGACGCGAGTTTCCCCAGGAGGTTTGGCCATGGCGCAGTCCGCTGCCCCCGCATCCAGCTCTTCCGCCGCACCGGCGGTCACCCCCATATCCCTGAAGGCGATCGCCCCGTGGGCGGTCTTCTTCGGCATCCTCATGCTGGTCCTGCTCTATTTCGTCGGCGCCGAACAGGGGGCCACCTCGGTCATCTCCGGCAAGGACGTGCACGAGTGGGTCCACGACGGACGCCACCTCCTCGGCTTCCCCTGCCACTGACGACGGCCGGAGGAAAGTCCCGTGAATCCCGTCTCCGTACGTGTGCTGCTCGTACGCGGCATGCTGGCCGGCCTGGCCGCCGGTCTCCTCGCCTTGGTCGTGGCCTATCTCCTGGGGGAGCCCCGGGTGGACGCCGCCATCGACTTCGAGGAGGCCCACAGCCACGAGCACGGTGTGGAGCTGGTCAGCCGCTCCCTGCAGTCCACCGCAGGGCTGGCCACCGGCGTCCTGGTCTACGGCGTCGCGCTCGGCGGTATCGCCGCTCTGGCGTTCTGCGTGGCGCTGGGCCGTATCGGCCGGTTCGGCCCGCGCGCGACCGCGCTCATGGTCTCCATGGGCAGCCTGCTGGCCGTCTATGTGGTGCCGTTCCTGAAATACCCCGCCAACCCGCCGTCCGTCGGCGATCCGGACACCCTCACCAAACGCACCACGCTCTACTTCCTGATGATCGCGCTCAGTGTCCTGCTGAGCGTCGCCGCGGTCATCCTCGGCAAGCGACTGGCCCCGCGCCTGGGCACCTGGTACGCGACCGTGGTGGCTTCGGCCGCCTTGATCCTCGCGACCGGTCTCGCGTACGCGTTCCTGCCCTCGGTCAACGAGGTGCCCAAGGACTTCCCGGCCACCGTGCTGTGGCAGTTCCGCCTCGCCGCCCTCGCCATCCAGTGCACCCTCTGGGCCGCCTTCGGCCTCCTCTTCGGCCATCTCGCCGAACGGGTCCTGACCCCGAGGACCGCACCGGGCCGTACCGGCGCCGCCACCAGGCCGGCCGCACCGGTGAGCTGACCGCGCCCGGTAGGGCCCGCCGCGGGAAGCGGCGGGCCCCTACCGCGTCTGTCTAGACTCCTCGCATGGACGCGCAGGGATCACCTGGTGGCACAGCCGGGGTGGAACAGGCGGTCGCCGTGCTGAAGGCCGTGGCCGACACGACCCGGTTCCAGGTGCTGTGGGCACTGGCGCGGCGTGAGCACTCGGTCGGGCAACTGGCCGAACTGGCCGGAGCGCACGTGGCGGCGGTGTCGCAGCACCTGGCGCGACTGCGGGCCGCGGGGCTGGTGGTCTCACGGCGTGAGGGGACGCGGATCTTCTACCGGGTCGCGGGAGAGCACGTGGTGGCGCTCCTGCGGAGCGCGGTCCTGGTCGCGCGGGCCGACGCCGTGACGGGAGCGGACGGCACCGCGGCGCCCGGGGCCGCCGCCGAGTCCACGGCGGCGGTGGTGGCGAAGGGGCAGGCGCGCGGGCGCTTGCGGGCGCGGCCGGTGGCGGGCGGCTGAACACCGGGTCACTCCGGCCGTCCGGGCAGCAGGGCGAGGCCCGCCCCGCCCTCGTCCAGCGCGTACTCCTCGCGGGCCGCGTCGTAGGAATAGAGCTCGGCGTAGCGGCCCCAGTCGGTGGCGGTCTCCAGCTGCTGGGTGACCTGTTCGCTCGTGTAGTGGTGGGCGAGCAGGTCGCGGAAGAAACCGGGGCGCAGGGTGCCGTCGGTGCGGCGCAGGCTGGTGACGATCAGGCGCACCAGGGGTGCGGCGTCGAGCACCGCGTCGGCGAAGATCTTCTTGGATTCCTGGACGTCCGCGCGGGCGAACCGGGTGCCGGACGCGGTCAGGAGCAGGTCGCCGTCGCGGATGAGGGCGAAGCCGAGCAGTTCGAGGGCGTCGACCTGGGGCAGCAGATCGTCCACCTCCAGGCCGAGTTCCTCGGCGAGGTCGGCGAGGTCGCAGCGGTCGCCGTGCTGAATGAGGATCTCCGCGAGGCCGGAGAGGCCGTCGACGCTGGCCTGGGGCAGCGGGGTGTTGGCCATGGTGCGCTTGGCGGGCTCGGCGGCGGTGCGGCCGGGCAGGTGCGGGGCGGTGTCCTTCTCGCGGCCGGTCATGACCTGGTAGACGGCGTCGATCAGGGCGTCGAAATCGGGGGCGTTGCGGTCGCGGGGGCGTTCCAGGGTCACGTCGAAGGTGGCCCTGAGGGTGCCGGGCCGGGAGCCGAGGACGACGACGCGGTCGGCCATCAGCACGGCTTCCTCGATGTTGTGGGTGACGACGACGACGGCGCGGGTGGGGAACTGCCCGGAGTCCCACAGTTCCATGAGTTCGCCGCGCAGGTTCTCGGCGGTGAGGACGTCGAGGGCGGAGAAGGGCTCGTCCATCATCAGGACGTCGGGTTCGACGACGAGGGCGCGGGCGAAGCCGACGCGCTGGCGCATGCCGCCGGAGAGCTCCTTGGGATAGGCGGACTCGAAGCCGTCGAGGCCGATGAGGTCGATGGCCTGGAGGGCCGCCCCGGCGCGCAGCCTGGCGGGCACGCCCCGTGCTTCGAGGCCGAGTTCGACGTTCTGCTGGACGGTGAGCCAGGGCAGCAGGGCGAAGGTCTGGAAGACCATGGCGGTGCCGGGGTTGGCGCCGTCGAGCACCTTGCCCCGGTAGGTGATGGTGCCGGAGCTGGCGGGGATGAGGCCGGCGAGGCAGCGCAGCAGGGTGGACTTGCCGGAGCCCGAGCGGCCGAGGAGGGCGACGATCTCGCCGGCGCGTACGTCCAGGTCGATGCCCGCGAGGACGGGCAGTTCCCCGTCGGCGCCCGCGTAGGACTTGGTGACGGCTCGGGCGGCGAGCAGCACCTCGCCTCCGGCGAGGCGGGTATCGGCGCTGTGGCCGGGTCCGGCGCTCGGGGCCATGTGCGGGGCTCCTTCCGACAGGGTCTGCGAGTTCGGGCGGTTCACAGGGAGTAGCGGGTTTCGGCGAGGCGGTAGAGCCTGCGCCACAGCAGCCGGTTGAGCCCGACGACGTAGAGGGCCATCACGGCGATGCCGGCGATGAGGTGCGGGTAGTCGCCGCGGGAGGTGGCGTGGGAGATGTACGCGCCGAGGCCGGTCGCGGTCAGCGTCGTACCGCCGAAGGTGACGATCTCGGAGACGATCGAGGCGTTCCAGGCGCCGCCGGACGCGGTGATGCCGCCGGTGACGTAGGCGGGGAAGATCCCGGGGATGATCAGGCGCTTCCATCGCTGCCGGCCGCGTACGCCCAGGTCGTCCATGGCCTCACGCAGGTCGGAGGGGATCGCCGAGGCTCCGGCGATGGTGTTGAAGAGGATGTACCACTGGGCGCCGAGGGCCATCAGGAACATGCCGCCGATGTTGATCGACAGTCCGGTCCTGAGGAAGAACCAAGTGGCGAGCGGGAAGAGGAAGTTGGCGGGGAAGCTCGCGAGGATCTGCACGAAGGGCTGGGCGACGCGGGCCAGTTTCGGCGAGAGGCCGATCTTCACGCCGATGGGTACCCACACCACCGTCGCGACGGCCACCAGGACGACGACGCGCGCGAGGGTGGCGAGTCCGAGCAGCAGGGGCTCCCCGAAGACCCCGAGCCCGGTGTGGTTCTCGAGGTAGCCGAGGAGGTCGAGCAGCCCCCAGAGGACCAGGCCGCCCGCCACCACGGCGAAGGCGAGGTCACCGGCCCTGCGGTGCGGCCGGTTGACCGTCAGCGGCCGGTCGTCGGTCCCGAGGACCCGCGCGGCCCGGCCCAGCGCCTCTCCCGCCGGGCGGGTCAGCCGGCGCAGGAGGCGCGGCCAGGAGGAACGGCGCAGGAAGTCCAGCACCAGCGAACGCTGGACGTCGGCGGCCTCGGACTGCTCGTTCTTGAACCGCTCCGTCCACGCGGTCAGCGGCCGCCAGAAGAAGAAGTTCACGCCGACGACCATGACCGTCATGGCCGCCACCGCCCAGCCGACCTTGCCCAGGTCGCCGTCGGCGATGGCCGTGCCCGCGAAGGACCCGACACCGGGAAGCGCGTAGGAGTGGTGGGAGACGCTGATGGCCTCGGAGGCCACCAGGAAGAACCAGCCGCCGCCGAAGCTCATCATCCCGTTCCAGACGAGCCCGATCGCCCCGGACGGGAGCTCGACCTTCCAGAACCGCATCCACCGGGTGAAGCGGAAGGAGCGGGAGACCTCGTCCAGCTCACGCGGCAGGGTGATGAGGGAGTGGTAGAAGCCGAACGTCATGTTCCACGCCTGCGAGGTGAAGATCGCGAAGATGGACGCGCATTCGAGCCCCAGCAGCGAGCCCGGGAACAGCGAGATGAAGCCGGTCACGGCGACGCTCAGAAAGCCCAGCACGGGGACGGACTGCAGGATGTCCAGCGCGGGGATCAGCACCCGCTCCAGGCGCCTGCTGCGGGCGGCCGCGTAGGCGTAGACGAGGGTGAAGACGACCGAGGCGGCGAGGGCCACGAACATCCGCAGCAGGCTTCGTGCCGCGTAGTACGGCAGCTTCGCGGGGTCGGTGTCCACCTTGACGACGTGGGCCGGGTCGAAGGAGACGGTGGCGCCCTTGCTCACGCGGAGCAGGAGGTACAGCCCGGCCAGCACGGCGGCGGCGACCACGACGTCGACCCACGACATGCGGGACAGCCGCCCGGCCACCCGGGCGGGCAGGGAGGCCCGCGAGGTGGTGGGTCGTGACAGGAAGGACATCGGGACAACCCCCAGCACACGGCTGTCGTCTGCCGGTTCTTCCGGCGGGGACGGGACGGCGTCGACGGGAACGGTGCGCGGCCGGCGGCACCTGATGCCCCACCTCCTCGGCCTCTCTCACCATCCTGGTCCTGCGCCGGAGGCCGAGCCAGTGGTCAGTGCTCGTGTGCCCCCTTGTGATGGGTGGTGCCGTGGGAGTTGGCGCAGTGCGGGTGCGGCTCCCCCGGCGCGGCGAGGGCCAGGACCCGTTCGGTGGCGTGATCGACCTGCAGCGTGGTGTGGGTGATGCGGAAATCGTGCTCCAGTATGCGCTCCAGGTCGCGCCGCAGGGCGTGGCAGTCCGCGTCGGGCGCGGCCAGGACGTGGGCGGACAGGGCCGGCTGACCCGAGGTGATCTGCCATACGTGCAGGTCGTGGATCTCCACCGCGTCCGCGGCGGCGGCCATGCGGTCCCCGACCGCGTCGGGGTCGATCCCGGCCGGGGCGGCCTCCAGGAAGACCCGGCCGGACGCGCGCACGAGGCCGTAGCCGGCGCGCAGCATCAGGGCCACCACGATCAGCGAGGCGATCGCGTCCGCGCGGGCGAAGCCGGTGAGCAGCACGACGGCTCCGGAGACGGCGGTGGCGATGAATCCGTAGAGGTCCGTCAGGATGTGCTGGAAGGCGCCCTCGACGTTCAGCGAGCTGCGGTTGGCCTTCGAAAGGCACCACGCGGCGATGACGTTGACCACGATGCCGGCCAGGGCGGTGACCAGTACCAGACCGCCGGAGACCGCGGGCGGGGCGAGCAGGCGCTGGACGGCCTCGTACGCCAGCCAGAGGGACAGCGCCAGCAGGGTGATGCCGTTGGCCTGTGCGGAGAGGATCTCGGCGCGCTTGAGGCCGAAGGTGTAACTCCCGCGCGCGGGGCGGGCCGCGAGCCGCATGGCCACCAGGGCCAGGACGATCGAGGCGGCGTCCGTGAGCATGTGCGCGGCGTCCGACATCAGCGCCAGTGACCCCGCGAGCACACCGACGACGACCTCGACCGCCATGAACGTTCCGATCAGTGCCAGCGCGATGGTCAGCCAGCGCCGGTCGGCGTCGGCGGCCACTCCGTGCGAGTGACCGCCGTGCCCGTTTCCGTGGTCGTCCTCGTGACCGTGCTCGTGCTCGTGTTCCTTGCGGCCGCCCATGGCTCGTCCTCCCCCACTTGCCGGTGGTCGTTACGCAGCGAGTGAAGCGCATATCGGCGGGAGATCCAAAGGCTGCACTGGTGACCGTTATCAACACCCATAAGAACGCTCTGACCTGCACTGATAGCGCGCGGCCCCGCCTGCGCCGATCAGCGGCCGCCGCAGTGGGGGCCGGCCTCCCCGGAAGGGTCGAGTACGTAACCGACCTGTCGTACGGTCCTGATGACGTCCTGGTGGTCCGGGCCGAGCTTGCGGCGCAGCCTGGCGATATGGACGTCGATGGTGCGCGTACCGCTCTCGTGGTCCTGTCCCCAGATGGAGGCCAGGAGCTGACGGCGGGTGTGCACCTGCCGGGGGCGGGCGATCAGCCGGGCGAGTATCTCGAACTCGGCGTAGGTGAGGGTGAGTTCCCGCCCGCCCGCCGACACGGTGCGCTGATCGGTATCGACGACCAGGCCGCCTGCCCGGAGCGGCGGCCGCAGGGTGGTCATGGGCCGGGGGCCGGTTGCTCTGTCGAGGTCGGTCAGCGTGCTGCCGGACGGGGTGGGGCACCCGGGGTGGATGCGGTAGGCCCGGGGGTATCGCAGGGACATATCGGCTCCTGACGTGCGGGGAGGAGGCTGGTGGGGCGGGTGTGACGGCCCGGTCAGGGCTCCAGCCGCCAGTCGGCCTCGAGGCGTTCACGGCCGCCGGGGCCGGTGACCGTGCGCCAGTGGGCGCGCGGCCGCCCGGGCGTGGTGTGGCCGATCGCGGTGCGGGCACAGGCCGGTGCGCCCAGGACCTGGAGGACGGGGCTGTCGACGGCGCCGGCCGCGACGCGCCGGACGATCTCGCCGAAGAGGGCGCGGACAGCGGGGACGACGTGTGGCGTCGCGTAGCGGGTGCGGGTGACGGTGCTGTCTCCGCCGTGGGCGTCGTCGAGGGCAGCGGCGCGGGGCGATACCGGAGCGGTGGGTGCGGTGGTGATCATGTCGGTCATGACGGCCTCCCGAGTCCCCCAGAGGGGGAGGTTCTGGGGCACGCAGCAGCAGCCCGACGGCCCGGGGCGGCGGAGGCCGCACGGGCCGGGGCGGGAGCGAGCGCGAAGTCGCGCGCGGGGAAGGGTGGTTACCGCGTGCCGGAAGTCAGCGAGGACATGCGGGTGCGGGGCCTACTGTGGCCCGGACTCGCGCAACTGCCATCCATGTCTCTCGCCTCCTTCCGGCCGGGACGCGCGGGGGCGCCGTGGAACACGACGAGGAGCGGACCGGCCCGTACGGCTGGTTCACCCCGATGTCAGAGCTTCGGTGCGACGCTCAGCAGCATAGCCCCGTACTTGCGTATGGACGCAAGTAACTTGACTCATCCTTGATGCCGCCCACGGCCGGCGCCGGCCTACCGCTCGCCGATCCCCTCGAACCACGTCGGGCCGTCCGCCGTCGCCTGCTTGACGCGCGAGAGAGCGAAGTCCTCCATCGGCGGCAGCGCGTCCGGCTCGAACCAGCCGACCTCCAGCGACTCGTCGTCGTTGACGCGCGCCTCACCGCCGACGGCGCGGGCCAGGAAGCAGATGTCCATGAACTGGCACTGGTCCCCGTTGGGGTAGGTGACGGGCGCCAGCGCCTGGACGAGGAGGACGCGCTCGGGGACGCAGTGGACGGCGGTCTCCTCGTACACCTCGCGGACGACCGCCACGGCGGGCTGCTCGCCCGGGTCGGGGATGCCGCCGATGATCGACCACTCGCCGGAGTCCGCGCGGCGGCCGAGGAGGACCCGGCCGGCGTCGTCGAGCACGATGGCGCTCACCCCGGGCATCCAGAGCAGTTGGTGGCCCGCGGCGGCGCGGAGGTCGGTGATGAATTCGGGCGTCGGCATGGTTCGAGACTAGGCGGTGTCCGCGGGTGCTCTTCCCGGGTCAGGCGGGGGCCCTGCGCCCGGCGGCCCGGCGCAGGCCGTCGCGGATCGCCCGTACCGCGGCCTCCGCGTCGTCCACCGTGACGGTGAAGGAACGGCCGTCACCCAGGCGCAGCACGAAGCCCTCGCCCCGGCGGACGACGACGGCGGTGCCCTTCTCGGGGCGCCAGCGGTAGCCCCAGCCGCCCCACTGACGGGGGGTGACGCGGGGGGCGAAGTCGGCGCCGACCACGTGCGCCAGCGGGATACGGGTGCGGGGCACCCCGATGTGGCCGCAGCGCACTTCCAGCGCCTCGGTGTCCACCCGCACCGCCACATGGACGAACGCGAGGGTGCCGTAGAGCATCAGCAGGCCCGCGGCGACGCAGCCGACGACCGACATGACGAGAGGGGCCAGCCCCGAGGTCCACGCGCTGTCGACGGCCAGCTCGACGCCCAGCGCCAGGCAGGCTGCGCCCGCAGCGGCCAGCAGCCACTGGATCCGGTTGGTCGCACGGCCGGTCCAGACGCCGAGTTCGGTGCCGCTGTCGGCTGGGGAAGGGGTTCCGACCGCGTCCGGCTTCTCGTCGCCCTCGTGGCCCTGCGGGCCCTTGGAGTGGTCCCTCATATGACGCAGCCTACTCACCTTCCGCCACCACGGCAGGAGTGCTGCGCGGACGGGACCGGATCGTGTGGCCGCGCCGCGGTCAGGGGCGCGCGGCGCCGACGGCGCTCAGGGAGCGGCCTTCCGCGTAGCTGAGGGAGGACGGCTCCAGGGCCGCCTCACGGCCGCCGAACAGCACGGTCAGGGTGCCCGTCGGCGCCGCGTCGGGGGCCGGCGCCGCACCGATCCGGCGCAGCGCCTGGGCGGCGACGGCCTCGGCGGAGCCGTGCAGCACGAGGGGCCCGTCCGAGGGACGCAGCAGCGGCTGAACGGCCTCACGGATACGCTCCGCGACCAGCTCGTAATGGGTGCAGCCCAGGACGACGGCCCTTACATCGCGCGGGGTGAGCGCGGCGGCGGCGGCCACGGCGGCCTCGATGCCGGCCGCGTCGGCGTGCTGGACGGCGTCGGCGAGGCCGGGGCAGGGCACCTCGGTGACCCGGACGCCGGAGGCGAAGTCGCGGATCAGGCCGCGCTGGTACGGGCTGCCGGTGGTGGCCGGGGTCGCCCAGATGGCGAAGGGGCCGCCGCCGACCGCGGCGGGCTTGACCGCGGGCACGGTGCCGATCACCGGGAGCGCGGGCTCCAGCTCGGCGCGTATGGCGGCCAGGGCGTGCACGGAGGCGGTGTTGCAGGCGACGATCAGCGCGTCCGGACGGTGCGCGGCGGCGGCGCGGGCGCAGCTCAGGGCCTTCCCGATGAGGTCCTCGGGGGTCCGGGGGCCCCACGGCATGGTCGCCGGGTCGGAGGAGAGCACGAGATCGGCGTCGGGCCGCAGGCGGTGCACAGCGGCGGCCGCCGCCAGGAGGCCGTTTCCGGAGTCAATGAGCGCGATCTTCACCCGGTCACTTTAATGGATGGGCGCCGGCGCGCCCCCGCGCCGGATGCCGGGGCTCCCGGCCCGGACGGCTCGATCGCTCGGCCGCGGGGAGTCCGAGATGTCGGGGACCCGGAAACTCCCCCGGTCAGGGGCGTCGTGCGGCAGACTGCGACGGATGAGCACGCTGATGTGGATCACTGTCGGTTCCCTGGCCGCGTGGGCCTGGCTGCTGCTGGGGCAGGGCTTCTTCTGGCGTACGGACGTGCGGCTCCCGTCGCGCACTCCGCCCGACGACTGGCCGTCCGTGGCGATCGTCGTCCCCGCCCGCGACGAGGCGGAGGTGCTGCCGTCGAGCCTGCCGTCGCTCCTCGCGCAGGACTATCCGGGGCGGGCGGAGATCTTCCTCGTCGACGACGGCAGCACGGACGGCACCGGCGCGCTGGCCCGCTCCCTCGCGGACCGGCACGGCGGTCTGCCGCTGACGGTGGACTCGCCCGGTGAGCCGCCGCCGGGCTGGACCGGCAAGCTGTGGGCGGTGCGGCACGGCATGGCGCTCGCCCGTGCCCGTACGGACGCGGAATATCTGCTGCTGACGGACGCGGACATCGCGCACGAGCCGGACAGCCTGCGGGAGCTGGTGGCCGCCGCGCGGTCGGGCGGGCTGGATTTGGTGTCGCAGATGGCGCGGCTGCGGGTGGCGAGCTTCTGGGAGCGGCTCGTGGTCCCGGCGTTCGTGTACTTCTTCGCGCAGCTCTATCCGTTCCGCTGGATCAACCGGCCGGCCGCGCGGACGGCGGCGGCCGCGGGCGGCTGCGTGCTGCTGCGCCGGGAGGCGGCGGAGCGGGCCGGGGTCCCGGACAGCATCCGGCAGGCGGTGATCGACGACGTGTCGCTGGCGCGGGCGGTGAAGCGCGCGGGCGGCCGGATCTGGCTGGGGCTCGCGGAGCGGGTGGACAGCGTCCGGCCGTATCCGGGGCTCGCCCCGCTGTGGCGGATGGTCTCGCGCAGCGCGTACGCGCAGCTGCGTCACAATCCGCTGCTGCTGGCCGGGACCGTCGCGGGCATGGCGGTCATCTATCTCGCGCCGCCGGTCGCCGTGCTGGCGGGCGCGCTGACCGGGCACACCGTGACGCTCGCGGCCGGTGCGGTCGCGTGGGCGGTGATGACCGGTACGTACGCGCCGATGCTGCGCTACTACCGGCAGCCGCTGGCGCTGGCGCCGCTGCTGCCGTTCACGGGGCTGCTCTATCTGCTGATGACGGTGGATTCGGCGGTGCAGCACTACCGCGGCCGGGGCGCGGCCTGGAAGGGGCGGACGTACGCCCGCCCGGAGGCCGCGCCCTGAGCGGGCCGTGGTGTCACTTGCGGCCGGGTGTCCAGTTCATGCCCCAGCCGTACGCGCGGTCGAGCGTGCGCTGCGGGCTCACGCCGCGGTCCGGCACGAGGTAGCGGGCCTCGCGCTGCACGACGAGGTCGCCGCCGTTGTTGGTGAGCAGGGCGAGGGCGCAGACGTTGGAGGCCACGGTGCACTCGTCGAGCGAGAAGTCGATGGGTGCGCCGTGCTGCGGCTGGAGGGTGACGGTGGCGTGCAGACCGGCGAAGCTGCGGGCGCCCTCGTAGATCGTCACGAAGATGAGGATGCGCCGGAAGTCGGCGATGTGGTCGAGGTTGACGGTCAGGTTCTCGCCGGCCGCGGAGGCGCCGGTGCGGTCGTCGCCGTCGAGGTGGATGTACGGCGGCTGGTGCAGCGAGCCGAAGGAGTTGCCGAGCGCCTGGACCACGCCCTTGCGGCCGTCGTTGAGCTCGAACAGGGCCCCGAGATCGAGGTCCAGATCGCCCTGCGTGGCCTTGGCCATGGCCTGGCCGAGCTTCGCCTGCCAGCCGCTCTTGGCCGCCTGCTTGCGCATCTGCCAGTTGAGGTTGACGCGCAGCGCGCCGGAGGTGCCGCCCTGCTTGGTGAGAGAGACGGTCGGCTTGTCCTTGGTGAGCGTGACCTTGGTCAGGCGCACGGGCGCGGGAGCCGGGGCCGCGGGCGGCGGGGCGACGGGCGGCGCCGCGGGCGCCTGCGTGGGCGGCGCCGGCTGTGCGTACGGGGCGGGCGGGGCAACCGGGGGCGCCGGCCGGGGCTCGTCGACGGAGATGCCGAAGTCGGTGGCGAGGCCGGCCAGACCCGTGTCGTAGCCCTGGCCGACGGCCCGGAACTTCCACTCGCCCTGGCGGCGGTAGAGCTCGCCGAGCACGAAGGCGGTCTCGACGGTGGCGTCCGAGCTGTCGAACCGGGCGAGTTCCGCGCCGCTCGCCTGGTCGAGCACGCGGATGTGCAGTCCGGGCACCTGGCCGAAGGTGCCTCCGTCGGCGGACGCGGCGAGCACGACGGTCTCGATCGCGGGCTCGACGGAAGCGAGGTCGACGGCGAGGGTGTCGGTCACGGCGTCACCCACGGTGCGCTTGCCTTCGTGACGGACGGCGCCGGAGGGATGGACGGCCTGGTTGTAGAAGACGAAGTCCGCGTCCGAGCGGACTCTGCCGGTGGTCAGGAGCAGAGCGGAGGCATCGACGTCCGGTATGCCGGCGCCCGTGCGCCAGCCCAGCTCGATCCGCACGGCCGGTGCCGGAATCCGGATGTTGGTGCCCTTGAGCATCCCCATGCTCCACCCCTCTGAACAGTCCCGTCGTTTCCGGCACCCAACGTACCCTGACGGCGGTTTTCCACCGGATTCACCGGTTCCCCTGACGCGTCCCGTACGAGCCGGTGCCGGATGTGCCGGCCGGCTGCCGGGGTTCCGCCGGGGGCTCGACGGGCGCGGTCGCGTGCGCCGTCCCGTGGTGCGTCGGCGCCTGGGGTTCCGCCTCGGAGGTGGGCCGTACGGGCTCGGCGGCCGTGGGTGTCCTGGCCTCCGCGCGCGGTGTCCTGGCGGCCGTGGGCGGGAGTTCCTGCTTCGCCGGTGGGGACTTGACGTCCGTGGAGGGCTCCCCGGTCGCGGCGTGCGGCGACTTGGCGGCCTTGGTCGGCGGCCCGGCCGCTGTCGGAGGCGGCTCCTCCTTCGTCGGCTGCCCGCCCGCCGTCGGAGGCCGCTCGCCCTTCGTCGGCGGGGCCTTCGTCGGGACCGTCTCCCGCTCCGAGGCCGGCGGCCGCGGGGCGCCGGTACGGGTTCCGGTCGGCGGGGCCCCGGTCGCGGGCGGCCGCGACGCGCCCGTCGGTGGCGCGGTGGCCGGTGAGGTGGCGCCGGAGGGTGACTTCGTCGACTCGTTCGCCCGCGAAGGCGACTGCTCGCCGGGGGGCGTGCGCGTACCGGCGGGGCCGCCCGGCGTGCCTGTGCCGGCCGAACCCCCCGGCGAGCCCGGCCCGTTACTGGACTCATGCCCCGGTGAGGACGGCGTGCGGCGCGGCGGCGGGGTCCAGTGGAAGGTCACGGAGTCGTGGTCGCCGTCCGTGCCCGTTCCCCGGTCGAATGCCTTGTCGCTCTCGAAGGGATCGACCAGCGGAACCTCCTTGACCGGTCCCTTGTCCCGGGCCCGGGGTGTGATGACGGTGACCGTGGTCTCGCTGAAGGTCTCCCAGCGTGTCCCCACGTAGGTCGACGCCTTGAGGTCCACGTCGTCGTCGGGTTCCCCGAGCGGGTTGCCGCAGTTGCACTTCACCACGGGCCCGGTGTACGGGTCGTTGAGGACGGCGACGCCCTTCTGGAGCACCGACAGATACTCCCTGGTCCTCCCGTCGCCCTGGTAGTCGTGGTTCTTGACGAGGGTGTCGTCGAGCAGGACCACCTCCGTGAGGCTCTCGATGCGCGCGGCGATGCGGTTCTGGTCGATGCCGGCGGCCTGGGCCCACGCCTTGGCCTCGACGGGGTCCTGGGTGATCTGCGTGATCAGCGACGCCTTGTCGCAGTGCACGGTGCCGGGGGTGCCACCGAAGGCGCCCCGGGCGTCCACCGCCTTCGTACCGCCGCCGCCCGTCGGGGAGTTGACGCCCTTGAGGTCGGTGCCGGGGTTCCGCAGGAACGGGTGGTCGCCTGTCGTGCCCACGGCCTCCAGCACGAGCTCGGCGGCCTTCTTCTTCTGTGCCGTCGTGCACCCCGCCACGGTGGCACCGCCGAGCAACGCCGGCACGGTGAGCAGCGCGACGGCGCGCAGCCTGCGGCGCCGTAGTGCCGTGCCTCGCGCGGCGGTCCTGTGCCTTGTCCGCCTGAACGGAACACTCGCGAATGAAACTGATACCAGCCGCATGAATTCCCCCCGATAGCCGGCATGAAGTGGTCCTACGCATGAGTCCTACGTACGGGGAAGCCTCACCCCGATCCGCATGTCGACAGCCACCCCCCGTTGCAGGACCCGGCGCTGCCGCCGCCCGCCGGGATCGTGGGCCGGGTGGCGCCGGGCGAGGGGTAGGCCGACGGGCCCGTGGCGGGGGCGGGGCTCGCCGCTCCCCCGCCGCCCGCGGAGTCGGCGGCGCCGCCCCCGGAGTCGGAGGCCGAGCTCGACACCCCGGCCGGATTCCGCGTGCCGGAATCTCCGCTTCCCCGCGCGGCGAGCACGGCGGCGGTGCCGCCGCCGACGAGCAGCAGGGCCAGCAGCGAGCCGAGGAGCAGCGCGACCAGTCGGCGCCGGCCGTCCGGTGGCGTGACGGGCAACGGGTAGGCACCGCTCGCCGGATATCCCGCGACCATCACCGGACTGCTCGGGGCGCCCGAGTACGGCGGCGGTGGCAGTGGCGGGGTCGAGCTCGGGGCCGGGGTCGGCTTCGGCGTCGGAGTCGGGGAGTGCGCCGGGCCGCCGCTGTACAGCGGCACGACCGGGCCCGATCCCGAGGTGGAGACCGACGCGTCGCCCTGGGCGGGTGGCGTCGCGGGCGTCGGGGGAAGCGATGGCTGAGGGGCGGGCGCCGCCCGCTCGGTGGGCACGTATCCCCCGGCGCCGGTCCAGCCCGGCTGTGTGGTCATGTGTCCCGCGGCCACGGCGTCGAGCATCCGCTGGGCCTCCGCCGAGCCCATCCGGGTCCGCGGGTCCTTGCGGAGGAGGCCCTCGAGCAGCGGGGTGAGCGGCCCGGCGCGCCGCGGCGGTGGCGGGTCGTCCTGGACCACGGCCTGGAGCGTGCTCAGCGCCGAGCCGCGCCGGAAGGGCGAGACGCCCTCGATCGCCGCGTACAGGGTCGCCCCGAGCGACCAGAGGTCCGAGGGCGCCCCGGGCCGCTGTCCGAGCGCGCGCTCGGGGGCGAGGAAGTCGGGGGAACCGACCAGGTCACCGGTGCGGGTCAGGGTGCCCGAGCCCTCGACGAGGGCGATGCCGAAGTCGGTGAGGACGACCCTGCCGCCGGGTTCCAGCAGGACGTTCGCCGGTTTGACGTCGCGGTGCAGCACCCCGGAGGAGTGCGCGCTGCGCAGCGCCTGGAGCACCATCGAGCCGACCTTGGCGGCCTCCTTGGGCAGCAGCACGCCCTCGTGCTGGAGGACGTCCGCGAGGGAGCGGCCGCGCACCAGCTCCATGACGATCCAGGGGCGGCCGTCCTGTTCCACGACGTCGTGCACGGTGATCACGTTCGGGTGGCTGACGCGGGCGGCGGCGCGGGCCTCCTGCTTGAGCCGGGCGTAGAGGATCCGTACGTCGTGCTCCCGCAGGTGCTCGGGGGCCCGGACCTCCTTCGCCGCGACCTCGCGGTCGAGGAGTTCGTCGACGGCGCGCCAGACGGTTCCCATGCCGCCGCTGCCGAGCCGGTCGATCAGCCGGTACCGCCCGGCGAGCAGTGGAGGTGCGTGCTCCGCGTCCATGCCGTCCGTCCCCTCCCCGTACGGACGGCGCGTTCCGGGCCGTGCGCGTTCGGGCCACACCCGCTCTGACGCCGCGGCCCGCGTTCCCGTTCCCGGTGGTACGGCTTCCTGTGGCACTCAGCCGCGGAGGCCCGAAGTCCGGGTCACGGTGCGGCCGTGCGCGGTGGCGGCGCGGGCGAAGACGGCGGCGTCGTGGACGGCCGCTCCGCCGGGGTCGTTGTTGAAGTAGGCGTACACATCGGCCCGGTCGGGCCACTGGTCGGCGATCCGCCGGGCCCAGCTGGTGAGCGCCTGGCGCCCGTAGCGCGGCCAGGGCCGGGCCCGGCCGCAGTGGAAGCGCACATAGCCCCAGTCCGCCGTCCGCCACAGCGGCGTCACGGGCCGGGAGTCGCGGTCCACCCAGCACAGGGCCGCGCCGTGGGCCTCCAGCACGGCCCACACCTCGTCCGTCCACCACGACGCGTGGCGGGGTTCGACGGCCACGCGGGTGCCGGTGGGGAAGCAGCCGAGCGTGGCGTCCAGGGCGGTGGGGTCGGCGCGGAGGGTGGGCGGCAGCTGGAGCAGTACGGGCCCGAGCCGCTCCCCCAGGCCGGCGGCGCGCCGCATCAGCCGGCCGACCGGTTCCTCGGGGTCGCGCAGCCGCTTGATGTGGGTCAGATAGCGGCTGGCCTTGACCGCCATCACGAAGCCGTCGGGCGTGCGGTCGCGCCAGTCGGCGAAGGTGGCCGTCTCGGGCAGGCGGTAGAAGGAGTTGTTGTTCTCGACGGTGGTGAAGTGGCGGGCGTACTCCTCGAGCCACAGCCGTTGCGGCAGGCCGGCGGGGTAAAGGTCACCGCGCCAGTCCTTGTACTGCCATCCCGAGGTGCCGACGAGCAGGGGCATGGCATGATCCTTGCCCGGGGGGACCGGATCCGCCACCAGCGAGGTGCGACGTCGTGGACTGTGTGTTCTGTGCCATCGCGGCGGGCGGGGCGGAAGCCCACCGGGTCTTCGAAGACGAGGCGGCGGTGGCCTTCCTGGACGCCCGGCCGCTCTTCCCCGGGCATGTGCTGGTCGTGCCGAAGCGGCACGCCGAGACGCTCACCGATCTGCCGGTGGCGGAGGTCGGGCCGTTCTTCACCCGGGTGCAGCGGGTGGCGGGGGCCGTGGAGCGGGGCATGGGCGCGGCCGGGTCGTTCGTCGCGGCCAACAACCGGATCAGCCAGTCGGTACCGCATTTCCATGTGCATGTCGTGCCGCGCAACCGCAAGGACGGGCTGCGGGGGTTCTTCTGGCCGCGCACGCGCTACGCGTCGCAGGAGGAGGCGGCTCGGGTGGCGGCGCGGGTCCGGGAGGCTTTCGCCTGAACGCCATGGACTATCCGGGCGAAGCTGGCCATATTGGATACATGGCCAGCATGAGGTTCCGCGATCGCGTGGACGCCGGGCGGCGGCTCGCCGAGCGGCTGGGGCACCTGCGGGACGGGAACACGGTCGTGCTCGGGCTGCCCCGTGGGGGTGTTCCGGTGGCCTTCGAGGTGGCCGAGGCGCTGGCGGCGCCGCTGGATGTGATCCTGGTCCGCAAGCTCGGCGTGCCCAGCCACGCGGAGCTGGGCTTCGGTGCCATCGGCGAGGACGGCGTGCGGGTCGTCCACGACAGCATCGTCCGGATGGGCCGGGTCGACGAGGACGACCTCGCGGAGGTGCAGCGCCGCGAGGAGGCCGAACTCGCCCGGCAGGCGGACCGGTTCCGTGCCGGACGGGCGCGGATCCCGCTGGCGGACCGTACGGCGGTCGTGGTGGACGACGGTGTCGCGACGGGCGCGACCGCGGCGGCCGCCTGCCGGGTGGCGCGGGCCCACGGCGCGGCCCGGGTGGTGCTGGCGGTGCCCGTGTCCCCGCCGGACGCGGCCGAGGAGCTGCGCGCGGAGGTGGACGAACTGATCTGTCTTTCCACGCCGGCCGTCTTCTTCGCGGTCGGCGAGTGGTACCAGGACTTCTCCCAGACATCGGACGAGGAGGTCGTCGATCTGCTGCGGCGCAGCAGCACGGCGCGGACCGGCCCCGGCAGCGGCCGGGACGACGCCGGAACGTGAATCGCTGGAGGTGTGATTGCCATGGAGACGATCGTCGAGTGCACCATCGATCTGGAATTCCGTGAGGCCGGGCCGCTGACACAGGCGGCGGCGCGGCTGCGTATGCGTGACGGCACGGATTTCACGGCGCACGGTGTCACCAACCGGAATCCGGACGACCCGGGTCAGCAGCGGGTCGGCGAGGAGGTCGCGGCGGCGCGGGCGCTGTACGGCCTCGCCGAGCAGCTGCTGGAGAAGGCCGGGGTCGACATCGAGGAACTCACCCATGAGCCCGCGCATCTGACGCACTGACCGGATGAGCGATGTGCCGGTCGTGCGGAAGCACGCGTGTGCTTCCGCACGACCGGCACGGCCCGAGCCGTCAGTTCACCGGCTCCGGCGACCGCTCGGTGGTCTCCCGTACGCACAGCGGGGTGCGGGTGGGGCCGGTGACGGCCTCGCCGGTCTCCAGGGAGAAGCTCGAGTGGTGCAGGGGGCAGGTGATCCGCAGCCGCGCGGCGTTGACATAGCCGTGGGCGAGGAACCCCTTGCGGTGCGGGCACAGGGAATCGGCTTCGAATTCCCGGTCACCGACGCGGATCCGGATGCGGCCCTCACCGATCTGCTCGACACTGCTTTGCCCGACCGCGGCGCCGCTCTGCCCGGCACTGCTCTGCTCGGCACCGCTCCGCCCGGCACTTTTCCGCTCGATACTTTTCCGCTCGGCCGGGACCGGCCCTGTCGTGTCCGGCATTCAGCCCACCTTCAGCGCTGAGGCGACGGCCGCCTCGGTGGCACCGCCGATGACGTCACTGGCGAGCTTGAACCCCGTCCACACCTTGGCCGGGTGCAGGTCGGCCTCGGCGTCGAACTCCCGGATGGCGACCTGGAGTTCCTTGGCGTGGAAGTTGTCGATGTGCAGGTGCTCGGTGTAGTAGCGGGCCCCCTTCAGGCCGAGCCTGGTGGCGGCGTCGGCGAAGCACTGGAACGCGTAGAGGATGCTTGATTCCAGATAGCACAGCGCGCCCAGGAAATACTCCGGGCGCGGCGCCCGGGCGGCCGCCCAGAAGAAGGTGTTGACGTAGGCGAACGTCTCCTCGTTGGTGCGGTCGAGGTAGTCGCCGACCTCCAGCGACATGTCCAGTTCGGTCATCAGGTCGCGGTAGATGTTGAAGTGCGCCTGGTCGAGGTTTCCGCAGCCGAATTCGTCGACGAGCACCCGGAAGACCGCCATCTTGGCCTTCTTCGGGAGCCGCCAGACGATGGGCAGGAAGGACTCCGACTCGGTCAGGCCGTCCACGGCGAACTGCGCGACGACCTCCTTGAACTGCTCGCGGTCGAGGTCCTCGGCCAGGACGCGTTCGAACTCGGGCGCGTCGGCCTTCTCCGCGTCGAGCAGCTCCTTCATCCGACGGCTCAGGGCCGCGCGGTCGGCCATCTCCGGGGCGGCCGCCTCGATCTCGCGGGCGCGGCCGACGATCAACCGCTCCTCCAGCTCGTGCAGTTCGCGCAGTTCATCGGGGGTGGGTATGGAACGGTTCAGTACGAAGAGGCGGCTGCCGGCCGTACGGGTCGTGGTGGTCACGGAAGGCTCCCGGCGGATCACGGATTCACGGATTCGGATGGGCGCCGGCGCGGGCGCGCGCGGAGGCTGCGCGCCCGTGCCGGCGCGTGCGGTCAGCTGACGGGCAGCGCGGTGCCGATGACGCCCCGGCGGACCAGCTCCGCCTTGACGTGCAGATACCAGTCGTCCGTCAGCAGCCGCAGGCGCTCGGACAGCGCGTCGACGCGGGCCTGTGCCTCCTCGTCTCCCCGCGCGAGCGCGGCGGCGCAGACCGCGGGTTCGAGGTTGGCCAGCGGCCCGACGAAGCCCTGCACACCGGGCGCCCGGGTCAGCAGGTGTTCCCAGCCCTGGAAGACGGGCACTCCCGCGGCGTTGTCCAGCAGCTGCCGGGTGAACTCGGCCGAGCCGCTGGAGTCCTTGACGCCGACGATGCCGGGCAGCTCGCAGACCTTCCGCAGCGCGTCGATGTCGAGCGGCGCCTTGGACTCCACGTGCTCGTGGTAGACGAAGACCGGCAGCGGGCTGCCGTCGAGGATCTCCGCGAAGTGGTCGACGAGACCGCGGCGTTCGCCGTCGGCGCCGGGGAACGGCGGGGGCACGACGACCGCGTCGGCTCCGAGGTCCGCCGCCAGCCGGGCGCGGGCCAGGATGCCGTCGACGTCACCGAGCGCCGCTCCGGCGAGGACGGGGAGGCCGTCCGCGTGCTCGACGGTCAGCCGCACCATGTCGGTCCACTGCCCGGCCGAGAGCGTCCAGCCCTCGCCGGTGCTCAGGGCCGGTACGAGACCGGTGACGTCCCGGCGCACGGACCGCACCAGCTTCCCGACGCTCGCCGGGCACACCCGGCGCCGCTCGTCGACCGGGGTGACGAGGGGCACGAGCGTGCCGCGCAGGCCCTTCAGCCGCCGGGCCGCCGCGGCCGTGTCAGAGCTCGGCATGGTCGGCCTCCAGGACCAGGGACCGTTCGTAGAGCTTGTCGAGCGCGGCGGGGAAGACACCGCGCTCCGCGGCCGGTTCGGGCTCCCGCACGGAGGGTCCGAGTCCGGTCAGGGCGGTGAGCCGCGGGTTGACGGTGATCAGCCGGCCGCCGGTGGCGACGACCGAGGCGAGCAGCAGCCTGTCGCGCACCCGCAGTCCGGAGGTCTCCGCGGGCAGGGCCGCGGCGGCGACCAGGTCGGCCTCCGTGTAGGCGCGCCGGGTGATCGGCATCAGGGAGTGCAGCACGTCCATGAAGGGGTAGTAGTCGTCCTGCACCTCACGCGGCGCGTGCCACACGAAGTCGTCGCAGCGGCCGACTTCCTCGTAGGTCATCACGACGGGCCGGTCCAGGTGGGACGCGAAGAAGGCCGTGCAGGCGGCCCGTACGGACGGGTCGGTGCTGTGCATCCCCATGAAGAGGGACGCGTCCAGATACAGCTCAGGCGCCATAGCCGTCCACCGCCTCGCGCAGGCGGGTCACCGAGGTGAGGAACTCGCCGGGGTCACGGGCCAGTGCCAGGCGGACGTAGGACTCGCCACGCTCGGGCTCGTTCCAGAAGAAGTAGGTACCGGGGAGCACATACACCTCGTGCCGGGCCAGGTGGCGCTGGAGGTCGGTCGCCTTGATGTCCGCGTCCTGGATGCGGAACCAGGCCACGCTGACGTTGACGGCCGGTTCGATGTGCTCCAGGAGGCTGCCGGCGAGGGCCTTCTGCGCGGTCTCCCGGTTGCGGGTGATCACGTCGCGGACCGATGCCATGCCGTCCTCGATGGAGTCCTCCACATAGCGGGCGAGGAAGTTGAGGATGAAGGGCGAGACGTCGAGCAGCACACTGGTATGGATGTTGTAGACGTCCTCGTAGAGGTCGCGGCTGCAGGTGAGCAGGGCGCACTTGGCGTCCTGGAGCGGCCAGGTCTTGCCGGTGTCCTCGAGCGCGATGTAGCGGACGCCGGAGGTGTCGAGCAGCTCGTAGAGGTCGAAGCGGCCGAAGCGGGGGTCGGCGAGGGCGAAGGCCGCGAAGCAGAGGTCGACGATGAAGAGCTTGTCGTGGTCGACGCAGAAGCGGATGACCTCCTCGAAGCCCTTGCGGCCGTGGGAGAGCAGGCTGAACCCGGTGGGGTTGTTGGGGTCGACGAGGAAGAGCGCGTCGGTGGTGACGGAGGCGGCGAGCCGCTCGTAGATGCGGTCGGCGTCGTGCAGGGCGTCCTCGGGGACGGGCACGGGGTGCACACCGACGTTGCGCAGCACGTCGGGGAGGTTGTCGAAACACGGCTCGACGAGGCTCACGCTGATGTCGTGGCGTTTGAGATACATGCCGGCGACCAGCGTCGATATGGAGGCCGCGTAGGAGAGCATGGTCGACTCGGCGCGGACGCTGTTCTGACCGTGCAGCCGGAAGAAGACCTCCTTGAAGCGGTCCTCCAGTTCGGCCTGTTTGGTCGCTTCCGCCTCGTACCACAGGGCGGGCAGGGCGGCGACGATCTCCTGCTGGCCGGGGGACTGCTGCTGGTGCGTGTGGGCGTCGGCGAGGTTGAAACGGGTCTTGAGTGCCTCGATCTCGTGCTGGGTGAGGTCGAGAAGCTGCTCGGTCACGGGTTCTCCTTCGCAGGCTGCGGCAAGTGAGCAACAGACAGGTGCCGGGGGGCCGGTGGGCCCCGCGGTACGGCACGCCGGGGACGTCCGGGCAGCTGGCGCACGGGCGTTCGCGACGGCCGGGTGGAATACGGGCCAGGGATTCCGCTGACATGGCGGGACGGGATCGCACTGGACCAGGAAACGCGTCGACCGCGTGGATGGCGCCGGACCCGCATCCGGCCTTGCCGGAGGTCAGGTTCCCGTCTGCGAAGTGGCTTGAAGCACCCGCGAATTGACCCCCGTCGTAACGTACGTTAACCGATGATCGATCATCGCTCAAGGCTGTTTGGGAGAACCACGTCCATGACCGCAGTGCCGCTCCGTCACGCAAGCCCCACCGCGCGGCCGACCCGCGCCCCGCTCAGCGACCAGGTCCGGCGGATCCTGCTCGACCATCTCTCGCGGGGGCGGTGGCAGCCCGGCGACCGGATCGTCGAGCGCCGGGTGGCGATGGAGCTGGGGGTGAGCCAGACGCCCGTACGGGAGGCGCTGCGGGATCTCCAGGCGATGCAACTGGTCGAATTATCGCCAAATAAAGGAACTTGGGTCCGGGAGCTGACCCCGCGGCGGCTCGGCGAGGTCTATCCCGTGCGCAGCGCCCTGGAGCGGCTGGCCGCCGAGCTGGCGCTCGCCCGCCTCGCGGACCGCGTCGCCGTCCTGGAGGAGCACACGGCCCGGATGCACACCGCGGCCGAGGCCGGTGACGTCGACGGACAGGTCCGCCACGGCGTCGCTTTTCACCGGGAGATCGTCGAAGCGGCCGGGAATTCCGTACTGTTGCCCAACTGGGAGTCGCTGACCATCGAGTTGTGGACGCGGCTCTCCCTCACCCGGCTGCGCACCGAGCTGCACACCAACGCCTCGGACCACGAGCCTCTCGTCGAGGCGTTCCGGCGGCGGGATCCGGCGGCCGGGCGCCTGCTGCAACTGCACATCCTGGGCTACGCCCTTGAACCGATCGGAGCGTCATGACCACCACCACCGCACCCCAGGACGACGTCCGCCCCGGGGTCATCACCGTCTTCTCCGACATCTGGTGCTCGTTCGCGCACGTGGCCATGCACCGGCTGCACACCACCCGCAAGCGGCTCGGCCTGGAGGACCGCGTCCGGCTGGACCACCGCGCCTTCCCGCTGGAGATGTTCAACAACGGTCCGAGCCCCCGGCCCGGCACGGACTCGGAGGTGGGCGGCGTGGCGCACATCGAGCCCGAGGCGGGCTGGCAGCTGTGGCGCGCGCCCGACTGGAAGTTCCCCTCCACCTCGCTGCCGGCCCTGGAGGCGGTGCAGCTCGCGAAGGAGCAGAGCCTGGAGGCGTCCGAACGACTGGATCTGGCGCTGCGCCGCGCCTTCTGGGCGGAGAGCCGGTCGATCGGGGCGTACGCGGTGGTGCTGGCCGTCGCCGAGGAGACGGAAGGCGTCGATCCGCGGCCCATCGCCGAGGGGCTGGCCGAGGGCCGCGCCCGCGCGGTCATCGCGCGCGACTTCCGCTGCGCGAAGGAACACGGCGTCAAGTGCAGCCCGCACTTCTATCTCCCGGATGGATCAGATCACGCCAATCCCGGGGTCGCGGCGCGCTGGCACGGCGCGTACGGAACGGGCTTTCCCGAGGTAACGGCCAATGACCGGGGCGTTTACGAGGCGCTGCTGGAGCGGGCGGCCGACTGACCCACAGGTCAGGACGGCCCGGGCGGGCCTGCGGGGAAAAATGATCGATCATCGTTCATTACCGATGGGTAGATGTTGACTACAGCAACTTGGCGCTCCTAGCGTGAGTCGGACGGAAACGTGGTTCCGCTACACGGAATCAAAGGTTCTAACGGGGGCTCACCGGCGGGCCCCGGCGGCCGGTCCACCCGCATGCCTGGTCGCGCGTCACCATCGCCGGGGGTACCACGGCAGCAGCACGCGGCGCCCCCGGTCCCCACCCGGGATCGTGAAAGAGGATCACCCGTGTCCCAGCTCGACCAACTGCCCGACAAGGACCCGTCAGAGGTCGCCGAGTGGCGCGAGTCCCTGGACTCCGCCACCCGGTTCGGGGGAGCCAACCGGACGGCGTACCTGCTGCGCCGTATGGCCGAACACGCCGAGCGGACCGGGCTGGACCTCCCTCCGCTCCTGGAGACCCCTTATCTCAACACCATTCCGACCTCCGCCGAGCCCGCCTACCCGGGCGACGAGGAGCTGGAGGCCCGGATCACCGCGTGGAACCGCTGGAACGCGGCCGCCATGGTCACCCGTGGCAACCAGCGCGCGGGCCTCGGCGGCCACATGGCGACCTTCGCCTCGGCGGCCTGGCTCTACGAGACCGGCTTCCAGCACTTCTTCCGCGGCAAGGAAACGGACAGCTCCGGCGACCAGCTCTACATCCAGGGCCACGCCTCCCCCGGGATCTACGCGCGCGCCTTCCTGGAAGGCCGCCTGACGGAGGGTCAGCTCGATCGCTTCCGGCAGGAGGCCGGCGGCGACGGGCTGCCCTCCTATCCCCACCCGCGCCGGCTGCCCTGGCTGTGGGAGTTCCCCACCGTCTCCATGGGCCTGGGCCCGCTCTCCGCCATCTACCAGGCGCGGTTCAACCGCTATCTGGAGCACCGCGGCATCAAGGACACCTCCCGGTCGCACGTCTGGGCCTTCCTCGGCGACGGCGAGATGGACGAGCCGGAGTCGACCGCCGCCCTCGCCCTCGCGGGCCGCGAGCGGCTGGACAACCTCACCTTCGTCATCAACTGCAACCTCCAGCGCCTCGACGGCCCGGTCCGCCCCAACTTCAAGATCGTGCAGGAGCTGGAGGCCCAGTTCCGCGCCGCCGGGTGGAACGTCGTCAAGTCGCTGTGGGGAAGCGCCTGGGACAAGCTCTTCGCGAAGGACACCGAGGGCGCGCTGCTCAAGCGCCTGCGCGAGGTCCCGGACGCCCAGTTCCAGACGTACGCCACGGTGGACCCGGCCTATCTCCGCGAGCACTTCTTCGGCGCCGAGGGCCCCGGCTCCCCCCTGCACACGATCGGCGCGGGCCTCGCGGACGCCGAGCTCCTGGAGCTCTTCCGCACCTCCCGCGCCGGTCACGAGCCGCGCAAGGTGTACGCCGCCTACCGCGCCGCCGTCGAGCACCGGGGCGCGCCGACCGTCGTCCTCGTGCAGACCGTCAAGGGCTACACCCTGGGCCCGGGCTTCGAGTCGCGCAACGCCAACCACCAGATGAAGAAGCTCACGGGGAAGGAGTTCCGGGCGATGCGGGATCTGCTCGGCCTCCCCATCCCCGACAGCGCGCTGGACGGCGAGCTGGTGCCGTACGCCCACCCCGGCGAGAACTCCCCCGAGGTGCGCTATCTGCGCGAGCGCCGCGCGGCGCTGGGCGGCCCGGCCCCGGCCCGCAAGGTCGTCGCCAAGCCGCTGCCCGAGCCCTCCGCGAAACCCTTCGAGGCCCTCCACAAGGGCTCGGGCCGCCAGGAGATCGCCACCACCATGGCGTTCGTCCGGCTGGTCAAGGACCTCATGCGGGACAAGGAGACTGGGCCGCGCTGGGTGCCCGTCGTGCCCGACGAGGCCCGCACCTTCGGCATGGAGTCGCTCTTCCCCTCGGCCGGGCTCTACTCCCCGGCCGGCCAGACCTACGACCCCGTCGACCGCGACCAGCTCCTCTACTACAAGGAGTCCAAGGACGGTCAGATCCTCAACGAGGGCATCACCGAGGCGGGTTCGCTGGCCGACTTCACGGCGGCCGCCACGTCGTACGCCACGCACGGTGAGCCGATGATCCCGTTCTACATCTTCTATTCGATGTTCGGCTGGCAGCGGACGGCCGATCAGTTCTGGGCGCTGGCCGACCAGTTGGGCCGCGGCTTCGTCATCGGCGCCACCGCCGGCCGCACGACGATGACGGGCGAGGGCCTCCAGCACGCCGACGGCCACTCGCACCTGATCGCCTCGACCAACCCGGCGGCGGTCTCCTACGACCCGGCGTTCGCGTACGAGATCGCGGTCATCGTCCGGGAGGGCCTGCGGCGGATGTACGGCCCCGACGCCGAGGACGTCTTCTACTACCTGACGGTCTACAACGAGACCAAGGTCCAGCCGGCCATGCCCGAGGGCGTGGAGGAGGGCATCCTCAAGGGGCTCTACCGCTTCAAGGAGGCCGCCGGGGCGCCGGCCGAGGCACCGCGCCTGACACTGCTGGCCTCCGGCACGGCCGTCCACTGGGCCCTGGACGCCCAGCGGCTGCTGGCCGACGACTGGGGGGTGGCCGCCGACGTGTGGTCCGCACCCTCCTGGACCGAGCTGCGCCGCGACGCCCTGTCCTGTGACGCGGCACGGCTCAAGGGCGAGGACCGGGTCCCGTACGTGACCCAGGCACTGCACGGCGCGCCGGGTCCGGTCCTCGCCGTCAGCGACTGGATGCGGGCGGTCCCCGACCAGATCGCCCCCTGGGTCGAGCAGGACTGGACGTCCATCGGCACGGACGGCTTCGGTCTCTCCGACACCCGCGAGGCGGCCCGCCGCCACTTCGGTGTGGACCCGCAGTCGGTGGCCCTCGCGGCGCTCGCCGCGCTGGCCCGCCGGGGCGAGGTCAAGCCGGAGACGGTACGGGAGGCCGCGCGCCGGTACGGCCTGGAGGGCTGACCCGCACCCTGTGACACAGGCCCCGCCCGGTGACCGACCGGGCGGGGTCTGACGCATGGGCGCGGGACGTCACCGCTCCTTCGCCGGCCAGAGGTTCGTCTCCCTGTCCCGGGCATGTTCGCGAACCGCGCGGGAACCCACGCCGCCCCGCGGGCCGTTCTTCCAGCGCTCTCCACGAACGACGAGGACACAGGTGCGGCGATGACCCAGTTGACACCCGGCGGCAACACCCCGCTCCCCCACGGCCCGGTGTCCCTCCGGGTTTCCGGGCCGTTCGACCTCTCCGCTCTCATCACCGACGACACCGGGAAGGTCACGGGGGACGGTGACTTCGTCTTCTACAACCAGCCCTCCGCCCCGGGTGCCCGGCTGCACGACGGCGGCCTCACCGTGGAGCCCGCGCGGCTGCGGGCGGGAGCGAGCCGGGTCACGCTCGTCGTCAGCCCGGCGACGCCCGGCACCCCGCTCGGCCGGCTGCCCGCGCCCGCCCTGTCCGTGACGGGCGGCGGCCGGGACGTGCTCGCGCGCTTCACGCCGCCGCGCCCCACGCGCGAGACCGTCCTGCTGCTCGCGGAGCTCTACCGCCGCGGAGGCGAGTGGAAGCTGCGCGCGCTCGGTCAGGGGTACGCGGACGGGCTGGCCGGGATCGCCCGCGACTTCGGCGTCGACGTGCTGGAGGAGAACGCGGAAGAGGATGACGCCGATCCGCTTGCCGCACTGGTCAATTCGGGGCGGGCGCGCGGCGGCGCGCCGCCGGTGACCGTGGACCCGAGGCTCACGGCCGCCGCGCGGGGCCACGCGGCGGCGATGGCGGCCCAGGGGCACCTCGGCGCCGAGGGGGCCGACGGCGTCTCTGTCTTCCAGCGCGTCACCGGCAGCGGCTACGCCTATCTGGGCCTGGCCGAGCAGCTGGTCTCCGGGCCCCGTACGCCCGCGGAGTTCCTGGATTACTGCCTGGGCGAGGCGGAGGCCGGGCGTCCGCTCCGGGATCCCGCCTTCACGGCCGTGGGCATCGCCCACGCCGTGGACTCCCGCTCGGGCACCACGTATTGGACGGCTCTGTGGGCGAGCCCCTTCAGCTCGGCGGGCCTGGCGCGGACCGCCGCCGAGGTCCTCGCCCTCACCAACGCCGAGCGGGCCTCGGCGGGTCTGCCGCCGCTGGCCGACGACCGGCGCCTCGGCGCGGCGGCGCAGGCGCACTCCGCGGACATGGTCGCGCGCGACTTCTACGCGCACATCTCGCCCGAGGGGAGCCGCCCTTGGGACCGGGCCGCCGCGGCGGGATGCGCCCACCGGGGCATCGGCGAGAACATCGCGTGCGGCCAGCGCTCCCCCGCCGAGGTCGTCCAGGGCTGGATGGACAGCCCGGGGCACCGGGCCAATATCCTCGATCCCGGCTTCACCCACATCGGCGTCGGGTTTGCCGGCGGCGGCCGGGCGGGTACCTACTGGACGCAGCTGTTCGGCCTGTCAGGGTGAATCGGCCCCCAACTCCCGCGATTGGCACAGGAGTCCGAAGGTACCGTAATTACCGCTACAGAATCGTTCTTTCACAGCTACTTGATCGTTCTACCACCGAGTAATCCCGCCCATCCGCGACGATTTGCCGGAGCCCATGGGCGCGCACCTTTTCCGTTCCCCCTAAATCTTTCGACACAGCTTCACCAACGGTTGGCGATCTGCTACGTTGGGTACGCTCGAGATACCTCAGGGGGGCGCCGTGCGGAGAAAAGAATTCGCTGTTGGCGTGCGCAGCCTGATTGATCCGACAGGCCGGTCCTCAGCGGCTCGTTCGGCCCCCCGCGTGGCGCGACCGCGATCCTTCGACAAAGGCGTCGGGGCTCTCATATCCGCGTTGCGGCAAGAAGAGAGCCGGCGGATGACCGGGGCGGCGGGCCCTCAGGATGAGCTGACCAGGCACCCGGAATTGACCAGGCTGCGCATCGCGGCGGTGACGGGGAGCTTTCTTTCCGCGGTGGGGACCCTGGCCTTCTGCACGCTCGCCTACGCGAGCCACGCGGAATGGCCGCTGATAGGGGTCTGGGCGATGTCCGCGGGGGCCACCCTGGCCATCCTGGTCTTCTTCACCGCGCTGCGCCGGGCGCTGGCCAAGCAGCAGGAGCACGAACTCCAGGTCTTCCGTTCGATGTTCTGCTCCACCCTGCGCGGCATGGCCGAGGAGCAGGTGCTCAACCTCGAGGCGAAACAGCTGCTGCGGCGCAGCCAGGACGACCCGGAGCTGGCGAACGCCATCCTCGCGGGCATCGTCCGCGAGTACACCGACGCCGAGCAGTCAGCCGAAAAGCAGACGGAATTGGGCCGGCATCATAAAATCGCCGTCCTGGTGGGCAAAGTGACGAACCCGGCCAACCAGGACCATCTGATCGCCCGTACACTTCGGCGGCTGGCCTCGGACGTGGACGTGGACGTGAGCGAGGCGCGTTAATGACGGACAACGGGGGAAATAACGGCGGTTCGACGATCGCTGTCGACCAGTTGATGGAACTGGTGAAAAATCTCGAACATGTGAAATCCAGAAACCTGCGGCGTGCCATGCGGTCCATCAATATGGAGGCCCGCAATCAGCGCCTCGATGTCATCCTGGGAAATGCCACGACGGCGCTGGGGCAATGCCTTTCCGGCGCTCTGGTCGTCGCCTATCTCTGGGTGGGATATCAGATGGTGCAGCGGGGCGACGCGGGTTACTGCGTGCTGCTGTGCGGAATGCCCGTCACCTCCGTCGCCTCGATCTTCGCCCTGAAGAAGGTGCCGGCCACCCAGGCCATGGGCCAGCTGTCGCGTCAGGTCAGCAAGCTGCTGCGCCGCGCCTCCTCCCCCACCGAGGGCCAGGACGGCGCCGCGCCGAACGAGCTGGACGGCGACGGCCAGGGCACCTCCTGAACCACACCCCGCACAGGCCGGCCGCGCGGGGCCGGACCACCTGACACCGGCACGCCCAGCACGCGTAGCCACGCCGCGATCCGGGCCCGGCCCGCCCCGGGCGGTCACGCTGCCACCCCGGGCGGGCGGCGCCGCGCCCGGTCCCGGGTCGCGACTCCCGACTCCCGCTCCCGGATGGAGAAGTGATGGCCGATCCCGACACCCCCGGTCCGGCGGACCGTACGCACCACGCGCTCGTCACCGATCTGGAGACGCTCATCGAGGACACCGCCCGCGCGGCCGCGCGCCACGGCTGGACCGCCGTGGCCGAGGCCGCCGCGGCGCTGCCGGGCCGGGACGACCGGACGGTCCTGCTGTGCGCCTCGCCCAAGGCCGACGGCACGGCCCTCGCCGCCCGGCTGCGCGCCCGGATACCGGAGTCGGCGCCGCGCACGCTCCCGCTGGAGGCGCTGCACACGGATCCCGCGGCGGCGCTGCGCGCGGACCGCGTCGTCCTCGCGCTGGGCTGCGCCGAGTTGCTCAGCCCCGTGGCGGCCGCGGCGGCCGCCGCCCTGGCGGCCCGCCCGCCGGGCACCGTCCTGGTCGTCCTCACGGGAGCCGACACGCTGTCCGGAGACGACGACCTCGCTCTGGTGGCCCGGCGGATGCGGCGCGTCCTGCACGCCGGACCCGACGAGGAGTGGACCGGCCGGAGCCCGGCGGAGCTCGGCTGCCTGCTGTGGAGCGCCGAGGATCCCGCGGACCTCCCCGAACCGCTGCGCGGTCTGCTCGTCCGCGACGCGGTGACGCTGGAGGAGCGGTTGCGCTCGAGGGTGCCGGTTTCGCCCCAGCTGCTCCACGACCGCGTCATCCACCTGCTCGACCTCGCCGCCGGGCTGCTCGCCGGGCCGGCACGCGGCGGGGATCCGCGGCGGCGGCGCGCCGACGGCGCCACCGCGGCCCGTACGGCGCTGGAGAACGGGCGCCGCAAGGTGCTCCACGCCGTGGACGCCGAAACGGCGGCGGCGGAGCGGGAGATCGTGGCGTCGCTGCGGGTCGCGGAGGGGGAACTGCTACGACGGCTGGACGGGTTCCTGGAGCGGCACCGCCAGGAGATGTCCGAACCGGGGCGGGCGCGGAGCCTCGTCGCGGGATACATCGACCGCGGCACGGGAGGCTGGGCCGCCGCCGCGGCACCGGGGCTGCGGGCCCGGGCCGCCCGGCTCAACCGCGTGACCGCGGAGGCGTTCCAGGAAGTGGAGCAGGCGCTCGCCGGGCGGGGCTTGGAGGGCGTCGCGGTCGGCGCCCCGCCATCGGTGTCCCTCGCCGGCGCCGTGCACGCCCCGGCCGCCGCGCCGGGCAGCCGGCCGCGGGGCGGGAAGCCGTCCGGGGTGCCCACGGGAATGGTGGTGGGCGGCGCGCTCGGCGCGGCGGCCGGGGCCGTCCTCACCAGCGGGCTGGGCACCCTCCTCGGCGCCGGGGTGGGTGCGGCGGCCGGTGGCGTGCTCCACCACCACCAGACCGAGTTGCAGATCGGCCGCGCCGCCGCGTACGGCCGGGTGGCCGTGCGGGAGCGCTTCAGCGCGCTCGTGGCCGGTGTCCCGGCGGCGGTGCGCCGGGAGGCAGGGTCCCTGCGGCGTTCTGCGGAGCGGGAGTTGGACCGGATCGGGAGGGACCTGGAGATCGCGCTCCTGGCGGCGCGCACCGGCCTGCGCCCCGCTCGCCGCGCCGCCGGGACGGCCGGCGTGGTCGACGGCCTGCGGCAGCGGCTCGCCGCGCTGGAGCGGATGGCGGCCGGCAGCTGACGGTGGATCACCCGCACCGGGACGGGGAGACGCGGGACGGGCCGGCCGTTCGAGGGACGGCTCAACTTGACCTGTACACACCCCACCCCCGGTGGTGGCATGGGCGTCCCCGAGCGGGGTCCGTGCAGTAGTGGGAGGTCTCCATGTTCAAACCATCGGCAATCAGACCAATGGTGATCGGCGGAGCGGCGGTGGCACTCGTGGCCGCGTCATTCACCCCGTCGTCCGCCGCCGAGCGGGTGCCCCCGCCCGACAGGGTCGTGATCGACGTGGTGACGGTCAACGGATCGGGCTGCCCCGCCGGTACGGCCGCCGTCGCGGTCGCGGCCGACAACACCGCCTTCACCGTCTCGTACAGCAACTACCTCGCCCAGGTCGGTGTCGGCTCCAGACCGACGGACGGCCGCAAGAACTGTCAGCTCGGCCTCAACGTCCACGTCCCCCAGGGCTTCACCTACGCGATCGCCGAGGCCGACTACCGCGGCTTCGCCCACCTGGAACCGGGCGCCGTCGGGCTGGAGAAGGCCAGCTACTACTTCCAGGGCATGTCGAACACGACGGCCGTGAGCCACCGCTTCGCCGGCCCCGCCGACGACGACTGGCAGACGACCGACGTCACGGACTCCAGCTCCCTCGTCTACGCCCCGTGCGGGGCCTCGCGGATCCTCAACGTCAACACCGAACTGCGGGTGGGCGCCGGGACGTCGGACCCGTCGACGACCACCAGCTACATGGCGATGGACTCCACCGACGGCAGCGTCAACACCCTCTACCACTTCGCCTGGAAGCAATGCCCCTGACCGCACGCCCCGGCTCATGAGGTGATCCCGGCCCGGGCCGGCGGAGATACGTATGCCGCCGGCCCGGCGCCGGGTGTGCGGCGCGTTTCCGCCCGGCTCCAGGGCACTCCCAAGGCAAGGGAAGGGGTCTTCCGTGATCAGACCGGTGATGATGTGCGGTGCGGCCGCGGCACTGCTCGCCACGTCGTTCTCGCCGCGCGCGGCGGCGCTGGACGGGGTGCCCCCGCCGGACAAGATCGTGATCGACGTGGTGTCCGTCAACGGATCGGGCTGTCCGGCCAATACGGCCAACGTCGCGGTCTCACCGGACAACACCGCATTCACCGTTTCCTACAGCAACTACGTCGCCCAGGCCGGAGTCGGCGCCAAGCCCACGGACGGCCGCAAGAACTGCCAGCTCGGCCTCAACGTCCACGTCCCCCAGGGCTTCACCTACGCCGTCGCCCAGGCCGACTACCGCGGCTACGCCCGCCTGGAACCCGGCGCCACCGGCCTGGAGCGGGCCAACTACTACTTCCAGGGCATGTCGCAGACGGCGTTCATGAACCATCCTTTCTCCGGCCCGCTCAATGACGACTGGCAGACCTCGGACACCACCGACCTCAACGCCCTGGTCTACGCGCCTTGCGGAGCCATGCGGTATTTCAACATCAACACCGAGCTGCGCGTGGACGCCGGCACCTCCGACCCCACCAGGACGACCAGCCTCATGGCGATGGACTCGACGGACGGGAACATCAACACGCTCTACCACTTCGCCTGGAAGAAGTGCCCCTGATCAGGCCAATAGGCCGTAGCTACAGGTGAGTTGATCTCCGATCCGGAGGCCGGTGCGACGGCGTACAGCCGCCCCGGCCTCCGGTCATTCCCGTGGCATTTTCGGCCGCCTCCCTCCCCCCGTGGGCCCGGTCGACGTACTCGCGCGAGCAGCCGGCGCACAGGAGAAAACCGGCCACGGGAGTGCCGGGTGACGATGCCCCTCAGCGCGTCACGCCGACCGCGCGGGCCCTGGCCCCGGTCGGTTCCTTGCGCACGAAGGCGCGGCGCCTGGCGTGGTAGGGCGCGGTCCGGTCGTCGAGGACGGCGCGCATCCGGGCCAGTTCCTCCTCCCGGTACGCGGCCAGCGGCTTTCGCGCCTCGTCCTGCTCGCGTCCGGCCTTCTTCGCCGCGATCCGGGCCTGGGCCGCGGGCGTTGCGGCCAGGTGCGCGGCCAGTGCGGCCACCTTCTTGCCGAACTCCCCCGGCGCCGCGTCGATGACGCGGTCCGCCAGCCCGATCCGTTCCGCGGCCACCGCGCTGACGGGCAGGGCGTCGTCCATGAGCCGCTCGGCCGTACCGGCGCCGACGCGGCGCGGCAGGGAGTACGTCCAGAACTCGGAGCCGTAGAGCCCCATCAGCCGGTAGTGCGGGTTGAGCACGGCACCGGCCCGGCACCACACCTCGTCCGCGGCCAGGGCCAGCATCACCCCGCCCGCCGCGGCGTTGCCGCCCAGCGCGGCGACCACCAGCCGGTCGGTGGTGGTCAGCACGGCGTGGACGAGGTCGTCCAGGGCGTTGATGTTGGCCCAGGACTCCTCCGCCGGGTCCGCGGCCGCCTCGATGACGTTCAGGTGGATCCCGGTGGAGAAGAGGTCCCGGACGCCGCCGAGGACCAGCACGGAGACCGGGCGGGAGCGCGCGTAGCGATAGGCGGCGAGCAGCCGGCGGCACTGCGTCGTGCTCATGGCGCCGCCGGGGAAGGAGAACCGCAGGAAGCCGACCGTTCCCTCCTCGCGGTAGCGGATGTCGGTCCAGGTGCGGCGGTCGTCCCCCAGGTCGAGCGGGGCCGTCGCCTCGGGCAGGCGCGGCAGCCGGTGCCCCAGTGCCAGCGTCGCGGGCAGCTTGAACCCCGGCGGCTCGTCCGGTCCGCGGCGCTGCCGCAGCTGCGGGATCCACACCGCGCCGTCGGCGGTCGCCCGGCAGACGGCGCCCGCCCGGGTGGCCAGCAGCTCGCCCGGGCGGCCGGTCAGCCTGTCCTCGAAGTGGCCGCCGTGGAGATACCACTCCTCGCCGAGCAGGGTGTCCAGCACGCCCGGGCTCGAGTCTGCGGCGCGCAGTTTGCGCAGCACGGTCTCGGTGGGGTCACCCTCCCACTCGATGCGCCGCAGCTCCTGCCGGAAGTACGGGCGCGCGGGCTCCGGGTTCTCCTGCGGGACGGGCCCGTACGTTCCGGTGGCGAAGCGCTCGACGGCCAGCAGGACGGCTTCGAGCGCGGCGTCGGCGATCTCGTTGCGGCAGAGATCGCTCTTGGCCACCGGCGGGACCGGGCAGGCGGCCGACGCCCAGACGCCACCGGCGCCCGGCTCCGCGCCGGCCTGGAAGACCGTGACGCCCCACTCCCGCACCCCCTCGTGCACCGCCCGGTCCAGGGCGGACGGGCCGCGGTCGCCGGCCGGGCCGGGGTGCACCACGAGGCAGGGGTACGCGGACCGCACCTCGCGCGGGATCTCCGCCGTGAGCGCCGGCGCGAGGATCAGCTCCGGGCGGTGCCGCCCCACGATCCCGCCCACATCCGCCCGGTGCGGCACCTGCTCCACCACGACCGCGTGCCCGTGGTCACCCAGCTCGGCGTAGACGCGCTGGGTGAGGCCGCTGAACGCGTCGGCGAGCAGCAGGATGTTCATGACGACCTCCGGACGGGTCTCGCGTCGGGCGGAAGCGGCGGGGCGTCGTCGTCGGCGGGCCCGCCATCGGTGATCCTTGCGCCCGTTCGCCCCGCCACCGTCGAGACGTGTCCGGAACGCTCCGTTATGTCACCCACACGTCCGAGCCCGCCCCGTGCGGCTCCCGGCCCGCACGGCGGTGCTCGCGATCGCGGCGCCGCTCGGCATACTGAGGGGGTGAGTTCCCTCGCCCCCTCTCCCCCGCCGTCCGGGTCGCCGGACACGCTGCCCGTCCGGGACGCCGCGGCCTATCTGGCCGGCTGGTGGACGGTCGACCGCACGCTCGTCGATCTGCGGACCGGCTCCTGCGGGGTGTTCCGCGGCACGGCCGAGTTCCGGTGGCTCGACGACGCGTCCCTGCTGCACGCCGAGGACGGCGAGCTGAGCTGGAACGGCGCGGTCAACCGCGCGGGCCGGACACTCAAGCTGTTCCCCCAGGCCGACGGCACCGCCGAAGTGACCTTCGCCGACGGGCGGTTCTTCCACGAGCTGGACCTGCGCGGCGGGTCCTGGACCACCCGCCACCCGTGCGGCCAGGATCTCTACGACGGAACCTTCACCGTCGTCTCGCCCGGCGAATGGCACGTGCGCTGGCACACCGCCGGACCGGCCAAGGACCAGCTCCTGCGCTCGGTCTACCGGCGGCAGGAGGGGTAGCGGGCGGCCGGGACCCGGCCGGCGGCGAAGCCGGGCCCGGCCGTGGGCCTATTCGGTGATCCGGACGGCGCCGGAGGGACAGAGGCCGCCGGCCTGCCGCGCGGCGGGCTGCTGGTCGGCGCCGGGGTCGGCGTCCAGCACCGTGACGAGGCCGTCGTCGTCCTGGTCGAAGACGCCGGGCGCGGTCAGCGCGCACAGGCCGGCGCCGATGCAGACACCGCGGTCGGCGGTCACCCGCACGGTCGCTCCTCTCGCCGCGGTCACCAGGTGACCGGGAGTTCGTTGACGCCCTGGATCGTCGTGCCCGGCCGCAGCACCAGCCGGTCGGCCGGAACGGCCAGGCGCAGCGTCGGGATACGGTCGAAGAGCGCCGTGATGATCACTTCGAGCTCCAGGCGGGCCAGGTTCTGGCCGAGGCACTGGTGCACTCCGTAGCCGAAGGCGATGTGGTGGCGGGCGGAGCGGCGCACGTCGAAGGTGTCCGGGTCCGCGAAGACCGAACCGTCGCGGTTGGCGATGGAGTTGGCGACCAGCACGCCCTCACCGGCCCGGATGACCTGCCCGTCGATCTCGATGTCGGCGGTCGCGACGCGGGCGCCCGCGAGGTCGGCGATGGCGAGGTAGCGCAGCAGTTCCTCGACCGCGCCGGGGGCGAGGCCGGGGTCGGCGCGCAGGGCGGCGAGCTGGTCCGGGTGCTCCAGCAGGGTGATCACGCCGAGCGAGGTCATGGAGGCGGTGGTCTCGTGGCCGGCGACGAGCAACAGCATCGCGTTGACGACCAGTTCCTCGCGGTCGATCTCCCCGGCGGCCAGCTGTCCGGAGACGAGGCTGCCGAGCAGGCCGGGGCCGGGCCGCGTCTGCAACCGGGAGACCAGTTTGTCCAGATAGCCCTCCAGTTCGTCGCGCGCGGCGATGGTGTCCGAGGGGTCGGACGCCTGCACCAGCCGTCTGCTGGCGTCCTGGAAGAAGTCGTGGTCGGCGTAGGGCACGCCGAGCAGCCGGCAGATCACCATGGAGGGCACCGGCAGCGCGAAGGTGCTGACCAGGTCGGCGGGCGGGCCCGCGGCCAGCAGTTCGTCGATGAAGCCGTGCACGATCCGCTCGATCTCCGCGCGCATGCCCTTGACACGCTTCACGGTGAACTCGCTGATCGTCATCCGCCGCACGGAGCCGTGCTCCGGCGGGTCCAGGCTGATGAAGGCCGGGCGGCTGTCCCGGAACGTCTTGATGCGCGGTGTGGCGGCGGGGAAGCCGGGGTGGGTGCGGTCGGAGGACAGCCGGGGGTCGGCCAGCAGCTTTCGCGCGGCCTCGTGCTTGGTCACCAGCCACGCCCGGCGGCCGTCGTAGAGGGTCACCCTGCGCAGCGGGCCCGGCTCGTCCCGCCAGCTGGTGTAGGAGTCGGGCAGGTGGTACGGACAGGTGCGGTCGTCGGGGTAGGCGGGGGCGTCCTCGGTCCTGAGCTTCGCGGCAGTCTCGGTCATCGATCCCCTCGAGCTCTCTGACAGTTAAAGAACGGTCAGTTCTCTAATTGGAGGCTAAGGTGTCCCCACAAGGAAGGCAACGACTCTCGACGAGCTTTCAGGAGCCCACGCTGTCACCGAACGTCGGCCAGGCCCTCGAACCGGCCGCCGACCACCGCAAAGGCCCTCGTCGGCGGGGCGCCGAACTGGAAAAGGCCATTCTGACGGCGGTCCTGGAGGAACTCGGCGAGGTGGGGTACGCCGCGCTGACCATGGACCGGGTGGCCACCCGCGCCCGCACCAGCAAGGCCGCCCTCTACCGCCGCTGGTCCGGCCGGGCCGAACTGGTCCTGGACGCCTGCAGGCTCCGCCCCCTCGCCGACCTGGAACTCCCCGACACCGGCGCGCTGCGCACGGATGTGATCGGCCTGCTGCGGCAGATGGCGGCGCAGATGGCCAGCCCCTTCGGCGGCATCCTGCGCGGCCTGCTCTCCGAGATGACGAGCGACCCCGAATTCGCCCGCCTCGTCCGCGAGCAGGTCCACAACGGCGCCCCGGTCACGACCCGCGTGATCCTGGCGCGGGCCGTGGCGCGGGGCGAGGTCGAGCCCTGGGTCCTGGACTCCCGGCGGGCCACGGTCGCGACGGATCTGCTGCGCAACGAGTTCCTGCTGTTCGGCGCGCCCATCGACGACCGGATCATCACGGAGATCGTCGACGACGTGTATCTGCCGCTGATCCTGAGCCCGGCCCCGGGAGCGGCGGGCGCCGCCGCCCGCGACAGCGAGTAGGCCGGTCCGCCTCAGCGGTGGGCCAGTTGCTCCCGCTTGCGGTCCTGGAGGGTGTGGTCCACGCACACCGCGAGGATGATCATCAGTATTTCGTCCTCGGGGTCCAGCACGTCGACCGCGTAGGCGTCCCGCATGCTGAACCAGCGCCGGGAGACGTGCGCGAGCGTGGTGCCCTCGTGCTGGATGTCGAATTCCCGGTCCCAGAAGCTGCCGACGATGCGCAGCCGCCGCCCGTCGTGCAGCGTCACCTTGAAGCGGTCCCCGAACAGGCTGAACGCCCGCTTGCTGATCCGCGCGTCCAGCCAGCCGTCCCGCTTGACCAGGATCGTGTGATGAGGGGTGAACGCCTTCTTGACGATGCTGGCCGCCTCCCTGCCCTGGGTGTCCACGAAGGTGAAGGTGGTGCGCAGCCGGAACAGCTTCCTGTTGACCTTGTAGATCTTCTCGCGGTGTTCGGTCTCGATCCAGGCTTCTTCGTGAAAGGCCAGCACGCGATCGCGTACCAGGTAGCGCATGGAAACCCCCGTCCACGTCATGTCCGCCGGGCCGTTGGCGCGGTGCCGCCACAGAGCGTAGTGATCGGTGCCGCCGGTCGGCCAGCCGACCCTTCGCGCCGAGACAGGGATGAGACCTTGGCGGGCCCTCGGCCGGCCGGCCCCGCCCACCGGTCACGGCCATCAGTCCCGCTCACCGGTGAGGCCCGCCGGTCACGCCCATCGGTCACGCTCCGGCGAGCAGCTTCTCCTCGTCCGCCGCGGACAGGCCGCACCTCAGCGGGGGTTCGCCGCGGCCGCGGTCCCAGGCCAGCACGTCGGCCACCGTCACCGGCAGCGGGGTCGCGGGCAGGCCCGCGGCCCGGGCGCGGGCCGCGCTGCGCTGCTGGGTGGACCAGTCCGGCCGTACCAGCGGGAACGCCGGCGGCGCGGACGCGGGGTCCACCGGCACGATCTCGACCTCGCTGCCCGCCACCCGCGCGCAGGTCTCGATCAGCCCACCGAGCGTGACCGGCTCGGCCGGACCCACGGCGTGGAAGGCGCCCGGCCGGTCGTCGAGCAGCAGCCGCACCACCAGCCGGGCCACATCACGCGAGTCGACGACCTGCAACGGCTGCTCGGGACGCCCCGGCAGGGCCACCCGGCCGCCACGCGCCGCCCGGCGCGCCCAGTACAGGAAGGTGTCCGACGTGTCGTACGGCCCGGTGACCTTCCCCGGGCGCACGATCGTGGCCCGCGCGCCGTACCGGGCCAGCACGTCGTCCTCGCACGCCACCTTGAGGGGACCGTAGGTGGCCTCGGTCAGTTCCTCGGTGTCGCGGACCGGCGGCCTGCGCGGGGTGTCCTCGTCGGAACCCGGTCCGACGCCCGTCCGCGCGTACACCGCGTGACTGGAGACGAAGAGATACCGTCCGCACCGCTCGCCGAGGGCCTCCAACGCCTGCCCGACGTGACGCGGTACGTATCCGCTCACGTCGACGACCGCGTCCCAGCTTCCGTCGCTCAGCGCGGCGTAGTCGCCGGTCTGCCGGTCGCCGACCAGGCGCGGCACGTCCGGGAAGAGACCGGTGCCGGTCCTGCCCCGGTTGAACAGGGTCACCTCGACGCCCTGCCCCAGGGCGTCCTCGACGATCGTCCGGCCCACGAATGACGTTCCGCCCAACACCAGGATCCGCATGGCGCCCGACGATAACCGCACCCGCGCGGCGCCTCCACCGGGTTTCCGGGCCTCGCGGGGTTTCCGGGCCTCAGGTGACGAGGATGGTGCCCGTCATCTCCGGGTGGAGGCCGCAGTGGTACCGGAACATGCCCGGGGCCGAGAACATCCGTGAGAAGGAGCCCCCCGCCTCGATCTCCCCCGAATCCCACAGACCGGTGTCGGACGTCACCGTGTGCGGCACACCGTCCTCACCGTTGGTCCAGGTGACCGTCTCCCCCGCCAGGACGGGAAGCTCAGCGGGGGTGAACGCGTGGTTCACGATCGATACATCGGGCATGGGTGCTACCTCCCCGGCATCGCCGGACATCGACTCCTCGCGACGCCTTCCCTGCCCCGGAGGTGTGAATCACCGGCCCACTCGGACGAACCGTGCGAGAGGCGGGCGCCCCTCGCACGACGTCACGCCGGATGCCGCGTCAGATCCCGAAGGGGGCCGCGTAGCGGACGGTACCGCTCGGCAGCGGGTGGGCCTCGTCCAGTGCCATGGCCATCAGGGCCTCGTCCGGGACGTCGATGCTCAGGCCGATGCCGTAGGTGGAGGCGCGGGTGAAGCCGAACCGCGGGTAGTACGCCGGATGTCCGAGTACGACGACGAAACGCTCGCCCAGGTCCTTCGCCGCCGCCAGGGCGGCCCGGATCGCGGCCGAGCCGGCGCCGCTCCTTTGGTACTCGGGCCGCACGGAGACGGGAGCCAGGCACAGGGCCGGGGTGTCACCGATGTGGCAGCGGGTCAGGAGGGCGTGGCCGACGAGCTCGCCGCTCCCGGCCGCGCTGACGACGGACAAGCCGTCGATCCAGGCGGGGCCGGCGCGCAGCGCGTCGATGAGGTCGGCCTCCAGCGGTGTCTCGAAGGCCGCGAGGACGATGTCACGGATGGCGGGGATGTCGGCGCCGGTCTCGGCGCGGGTGATCCAGTGGTCGCGTGTACGCATGACGGGACGATGATCCGTTTCATGGAGAGTTCCGGATGAGGAACGCCTCGCGGGCTCACGCTCTCAGCGAGGCGGGGAACGACGGGGTCAGGCCGTCGCCCGGGACGTGCCGGCGGCCCGGGCGCTGCTCGCCGCAGTGGCCTTGAACGCGGTCATTTGCCCCACCTCCCTTTCCGTCCTCGATCCGCAACACCACGAACCCCGACAACATAACAGCCCGCGCGTAGCTCGTCCTCCGGATAAAAGAGCCGCCCGGTGGCTCAGAGCTGGACCTGCGCCAGGAAGCCGGCGAGGGTGTCGCGGCTGCGGCGGAGCCCGTCGAGGCGCTCGTCCGTGGCCGCCAGCTCCCGGCCCAGGATGTCCCGCACGTCCGCGCACCGGGCGAATTCCGGCTGCTCGCCCCGGGCGCACGGCAGCACCGAGCGGATCACTTCGGTGGACAGGCCCGCGTCCAGCAAGGCGCGCACCTGACGGACGGTGACCACCGTCTCCTCCTCGTACACGCGGTATCCGTTCGGGCCACGCTCAGCCCTGAGCAATCCCTGTGCCTCGTAGTACCGCAGCAACCGCGGGCTGACCCCGGTACGCCGGGACAACTCCCCGATCAGCATGTGACGCGCCCCCGTCCGACGTTGACCTTGCCATTGATGTGAAGCCGTAACGTCGCCCCGTGAGCGAACATTCCGCGCACACCGCCCGCGCCGTCGCTGTGGGCGGGCCCGTACATCACCGCTGGAGTGACTCCCATGACCTCTCCTGTCGTTCCGCGTCCTGCCGTTCCGCGCCTTGTCGCTCCGCGCGACGAGGCGGCGGCCGGCCGCTCGTTCCTCTTCGTCCTCGGCAGCTCCCGCCCCGACGGCAACACCGAGACGCTCGCCCGTGCCGCCGCCGGGCAACTGCCCGCCGATGTGCCCCAGCGGTGGCTGGACCTGACCCGCCTGCCCCTGCCCGACTTCCAGGACGGGCGCCACGACACCCGTGCCTGGCCGGGCGGGGAGAACGAGGAGATACTGCGGCGGGCCACGGAGGAGGCCACCGACATCGTCCTCGTCACGCCGCTCTACTGGTACACCGTCTCCGCCCACACCAAGCGCTACCTCGACTACTGGTCGGGCTGGCTGACCGCGCCCGGCTCGGACTTCAAGGAGCGGATGGCGGGCCGGACGCTGTGGGCGGTGACGGTCATGGCGCACGACGACGAAGCCGTCGCCGACGGGCTGGTGACCACCCTCAACAACTCGGCGGCGTACGTACGCATGCGGTTCGGAGGGGTGCTGCTCGGCAACGGCTCCCGGCCCGGCCAGGTGCGGGACGACGAACGGGCGATGACCCGCGCCAAGACCTTCTTCCAGCGCGCGGCACCGCTCGCCAAGTTCCCCTACGAGGAAGGCAGTCGGCCGCCCGTTCCGTCGGCAGTCTGAGCATGTGTCAGCGGTGGAGCGGGGGAAGAGTCCGAGGTGACGCGCCCGGCCGCTGAACGGGGGGGGCGTCCACGCGACGCGTCGTCACGACACTCTGCACTCTCTCGGCCTGCCCCACTAGGGCGGGCCGGGCGGCCCGACGGACAGCTAGCGCAGGGCCTGGGGCCCGCCACCCGACGGCTCGCGGCCGGTCGCACTGTCGTCAGCGCCCGTGCGGCGAAACCGGCCGCGACCGTCCGGCCCGCTCACACCGACAGGCGGAAGTGGAGGTTCCCGAACGCGACGTGGTCGCCCGGGTGGACACGTACCGTGCCGGCTATGCGCAGCCCGTTGACGTACGTGCCGTTGCGGGAGCCTTGGTCGGACAAGCGCCAGTGGCCGTCCACGTACGTCAGTTCGGCGTGCCTCCGGGAGACCGAGTCGTCGTCGAAGCGGAGGCCGGAGAGCGGGGCGCGGCCGATGCTCAGCGGCTCCGTGCCGGGCTCGGGAAGCCGCAGCCCCGGCAGCCGCGCGCCGTACCAGGCCCGGCGTACGCGCACGGTCAGTGTGGCCATGCGGTTCACCGTGCGCACGATGAACTCCGAGAGCCGTCCGTGCGTGCGGAGGTCGGCCATGGCGTGGTCGATGTCCGCCCGGCTGCGGGCCGTCAGGACGATGTTCATGCGGCGCATGAAGGTGTCATGGGAGAGCCTGCCGTCGACGGCCCCGTCCCTCAGCACGACCAGCGCCTGATTCTTCTCGGCCTCGGAGGGCCGGGTCACGCGCGTACGGAAGTCAGGTGTGGTCATGAAGAGGATTTTCGGCCTGCCGGGCCTTCCTTGTCCACGTTCGGCGGAGCCGCGACGTGAGGAGCCCACCCCTGATGAGTGATGCCCTGAGCATCCGCACACAATAGGCGGTTGAGGCACGGGCGTCCGAGTGCGGCGCCCGCAAACGGGGGATCGACATGCGCAGTACGGACAACGGGACCGCTCTCGTCCCAGCGGTGCTGGTCGTCGGGCTCGTGATACGGCAACAGCTGCGCACCCGCCCGGCGCGGCGCTACGGCTCGCTGATCACGCCGGCGGTCTTCGGTGTGCTGGGCGTCGCGGGGATCGCCTTCGGCATCGCCTCGGTCGTCAAGGACCGGCCGCTGACCGCGCTTCCCGTCGTCCTCCTGGTGGCGAGCCTGGCCGTCGCGGCGGGCATGGGCGCGGCCAGGTCGCGGACCGTACGGGTCTGGCGCGCCCCCCAGGGCGAGGTGCTGCGCAAGGGTACGGCGGCCACCACCGCGCTGTGGCTGGCCTCGGTGTGCGCGCACTTCGGGCTGGGCCTGTGGATCGACCGCGCGACCGGGACCGGGGTGCTGGGGGCCGCGTCGTTGTACGCGTACCTGGCGGTCGGGGTCGGCACGCAGAACCTCCTGGTGCGGGGCCGGGCCGCCGCGCTGTGAGCGTAATCCGCCCGCAGCGCAAACCGGCGGCTGCCGCGACGGTCACCGTTCAGCGTCGCGGCATGGAACCTGTTCAGATCACCTCTGCTGTCTGGCTGTTGCCCTTCCCCGTCGGGCACGTTCACGCCGTACGACTGGCGGACGGATACGCCCTGATCGACACCGGTGTGCCGGGGTCCGCGCCGGCGATCCTGGACGCCCTGGGACGGCTCGGCTGCCGCCCTCAGGACGTACGGCAGATCGTCCTGACCCACTTCCACCTCGACCACATCGGCTCCGCCGCGGACCTCGTCGCGGCCACCGGCGCCCGCGTCCTGGCCGGTGCGGGGGACGCCCCGTTCATCAGCGGCGCCACACCCGGCCCCGAGCCGGTGTTCACCGCCGCGGAACGCGGCCTCCATGAGCAGGCGACAGCCGGCCTCGCCGATGCGGGTCTGCCTCCGCTGGAACACGTGCCGGTGGACGTCGAACTGCGCGACGGCGACACCCTCGACGGCCGGGCCGAACCCGTCCGCGTCCTGCACGCTCCCGGCCACACGCCGGGCGCCGCAGCGCTCCGTCTCACGACCAGCGGCGTGCTGTTCCCGGGCGACACCATCGCCACCGCCGAGGGCCGGGCGGTCCTCGGCCCGTTCAACGTGGACAGGGCGGAGGCCGTCGCCGCCTTCCGGCGGCTGGCCGCGCTGGACGTGGAGACGGTGTGTGTGGCCCATGGCCTGCCGCTGCTGAGGGGCGGAGGCGCGGCGCTCCGGGCGGCTGTTCCGGAGAACGACTGGGTGTGAGTCGCCCCCGGCCGTCCGAATCCGAAGAGGTCACCTCATACCCGGCAGGCGGCGCAGTTCGCCGACCTTCAGGGCGCGGGAGAGCAGCAGGAACAGCAGCGCCATCGTGAGGCCGCCCGTGACCAGGGACGTGGCCGGAGCCCAAGTCGCCGAGGTCAGGTTCATGGAACACAGGCGGGCGACGGACCAGCCGAGCACACCGGCCGATACGGCGGAGGCCGTCAGTTTGCCGTAAGTGCGGCACAGGCGCTTGCCGTCCAGTCGGCCTTCGAGTCGGCGCCGCAGCTTCAGGGCGGTGATGAGCAGGCCGACGGCATAGGAGACGGCATACGCCGCGGCCATCCCTGTGACCCCCCAGCGCGCGGGGAGCAGCAGGTGGCACCCAGTGGCGAGAGCGACGTTGACGGCGCCGATCCACACGGCCGTCAGGAAGGGCGTACGGGTGCCGTCGAAGGCGTAGAAGCCGCGCAGGAGAAGGTACTGCGCCGAGAAGGGGATCAGGCCGAGCCCGAACGCCTGGAGCATGTGGCCCAGCGGCCGGGTGGACCCGGGGTCGGCGGCGCCGTGGGCGAACAGCAACTGTGCAGTCTGCGGCCCGAAGGCGAGGAAGAAGAAAGCGGCGGGGACGATGACGACGCCGCTGATCCGCAGTGCGCGCGAGAGGTCGCCGCGTACGTCGTCCAGGCGCTGCTCGGCGACGGCCCGGCTCATCCTGGGCAGCAGGGCTGTGACCAGCGAGACCGTGACCACCGCTTGGGGCAGCATCCAGATCGTCTGCGCGTTGGAGTAGGCGGTGAAGCCCACGCCGCCCTGCGGCAGGGCCTGGTCCGCAGCCGAGGCATAGCGGGTCACCACGGCGCCGGCGGCCAGGTTGGTCAGCACGAACAGCAGTGTCCAGCGGGCGGAGCCGACGCTCTTGCGCAGGCCCGTCCCCCGCCAGTCGAAGCGGGGCCGGAAGCGGAAGCCGGAGGCGCGGACGAAGGGGATCAGGGCGAGCGCCTGGACCGCCAGGGCGAACGTGGTGCCGACGCCCAGCAACGTCACCTGGGTCCCGGTGATGTCCTGTACGCGTCCGGGGACGGTCATGAGCCCCACGTAGATCCCGAACATCGTGATCAGGACGAGGTTGTTGAGGACGGGCGTCCACATCATCGCCCCGAACCTGTTCCGGGCGTTGAGCACCTGCCCCAGGATGCTGAAGAGCCCGTAGAAGAAGATCTGCGGCAGCAGGAAGCAGGCGAACGTCACGGTCAGCTCGAACGCCGCGTGGCTGTCCGGTGTATCGCTCTGATAGAGGCTGACGATCTGCGGGGCGGCCCATACGGCCAAGGCTGTGCCGAGGCCCAGCACGCAGAGGACGAGGGAGACCAGCCGCTGCTCGAAGGCGAGCCCGCCGTCCGGGTGTTCCGCCCTGGCCCGGGTCAGCTGCGGCACGAGCACGGAGTTCAGGGCTCCGCCGATGAACAGGAAGTACAGGCTGGTGGGTACGGTGTTGGCCTGGTTGTAGGTGGTGGCGAGCAGGCCGGTGCCCAGCGCGGCCGTCTGGAGCACCTGTCTGATCAGTCCCGTCGCCCGGGACACCACCGTCCCCCCTGCCATCAGCATGGAGGAGCGCGTCACGCCACCCGCGCCCGGCTTCGGGGCGGCGTGCCGCCCGCGCTTCCGCTGCCGCCAAGGCCGGGGTATCGCCGTGGCCTTCATACCTTCCGTCATCCGGCCAATCTACGGGCGAAGATCGCTCACAGGGCGGCCGCCATGGAACCTCCTTGCAGAGAACTCTATGCAGAGGGTCCTCTGCAACCTACCGTGTCACCATGTCCGACGAACCTGAGAGCACGTCACCTCCCTCCCCCAGGCCCACCCGCCGCATGGACGCGCGCAGTCTGCGGGGGCTGGCTCATCCGTTGCGGATGCGTATCTTCGAGCTGCTGCGTCTGGACGGACCCGCCACCGCCACCGGGCTCAGTGAGCGGCTCGGGGAGAACACCGGCACCGTCAGCTGGCATCTGCGGCACCTCGCCGAGCACGGCTTCATCGAGGAGGAGACCGGGCGGGGCACCAAGCGCGAGCGCTGGTGGCGAACGGCCGGAGTGGCGAACGAGCTCAACACCACCGACTTCCGCGACGATCCCGACACTCGTGGCGCCCTGTCGGTCTACCTGCACGAACTCGTGCAGCAGTACACCGGGCGCGTCACGAATTACCTCAGCGAGGACTGGGACGACAGCTGGCGCAATGCGGGGACCATCGCGGACTGGTCGGAGATACGCATGACGCCTGATCAGCTGGCGGCGCTGAACGCCGAGTTGGCTGCCGTGATCGACCGTCACGCCCGCGTCGCCCCGGATCCGGACGCGCTGCCCGTCGTCGTGCAACTACAGTCCTTTCCCCGCAGGAGACGTGGCACCTCATGAGCCGGGGCATACGGGGTGGCCTGCTGGGCCGCCATCGTGACTTCCGGCTGTTGTGGTGCGGGGAGACCGCCGGGAAGTTCGGTGCGTCCGTCACAGGGGTGGCGATGCCGCTGGTCGCCGTATCCACCCTGCGTGCGGGCACGTTCGAGGTTTCCCTGCTGACGGCGGCTTCCTGGCTCCCCTGGCTGGTCATCGGCCTGCCGGTCGGTGTCTGGGTGGACCGGATGCGGCGCAGGCCGATCATGCTGGCCGCCGCGGCGGTCTCCCTCGTACTGTTTGCCGCCGTCCCGGTCGCCGCCCGGGCCGGTCTGCTGAGCATCGGCCTGCTGCTGGCCGTCGCGCTGCTGACGGGCACGGCCGCGGTGTTCTTCCAGACCGCCTACAGTGCCTACCTCCCCAGCATCCTGGAACCGGAGGATCAGCCCGAGGGCAACGCCAAACTGCACGGCAGCGCGTCCGCCGCGCAGATCGCCGGGCTCGGATCCGGGGGCCTGATCGCGCAGGCGGCGGGGGCGGTGAACGGGATGTTCGCGAACGCTGCCACGTTTCTCGTGTCATTGCTGTGCCTGTCGGGAATCCGGCACCGCGAGCCACGCGGCACGCGGGCCGCGCGTCGCCCGGGCGGTCTGATCGGTGAGGTGGGTGAGGGGCTGCGGCTGGTCGCGGGTGACCCCTGGCTCCGCACGCTGACACTCTTCGGCGCGGCCTCCAACCTGGCCCTCATGGGATACCAGTCGATCCTGGTCGTCTTCCTCGTACGGAGCGTCGGGCTGGAACCGGGGGCGGTCGGCGCGCTCATCGCGGTCGCCGGGACAGGAGGCGTCGTCGGCGCCTTCGCCGCGCGCCGCGTCGCCGGACGGGTCGGCACGGCCCGCGCGACGCTGCTCTTCGAGCTGGGACTGCCGACGTTCGCCCTGCTCATCCCGCTGGCCACCAGCGGAGCGGGAGTCTGGTTGTACGTGGCGGGCGGCTTCTGCGTCTCCGCCGGTGTCGTGGCCGGAAACGTCGTCAAGGCGAGCTTCCAGCAGCACTACTGCCCGCCCGGGCTCCTCGGCCGCCTCACCGCGACCAGCGCGTTCCTCAATTACGGGACGATCCCTCTCGGAGCTCTGCTCGGCGGCACGCTCGGCACGGCGCTCGGCATCCGCGCGGCGATGTGGGTCACCACGGCGGGGGTCCCCCTGGCGGCGCTGATCCTCCTCTTCTCCCCCATCGGGCGGTGCCGGGAGCTGCCGGCGTCCCGCGCCCCGCATCAGCCGGCTCCGGCGGACGGGCGGGCCCACGCGCTTCGGACGTGACCGTCGGCGGACCGCCGGATCGTATGCCTGGCATGCTCATATTCCGGCTCATACATGGCCTCTGTCTGACTTTGGTGGGCCAATCGTGCGCGTCGACCTCCCGCCATCGTCCTGGGAGAACGCGATCGACGCCATCCCCTCTCTGGCGAACCCGGCCAACGGCGGCTGCCGCGCCGGACGCTGACCAACGGCCCTTCGCCCACGGGGCGATGGACGAAGGGCCTTCACCCGGCCCCACGGGCACGCTGGACACCGCCACCCACGGAACCTGACCCCGCTACCGAGGCCCGGAGGCCGTCCCACGAAAGCAGGTGGCTCTCACCCCGGCCGCACGCTACGTTCCTGCTCATGCCACTGACTCCCGACGATGAGATCCGCAGCCGCGAAGAGCTCGCCGCCTTCATCCGCGGCCTCCATGAGGACTACCTGCGACGTGGTCACGCCTGGGAGAACGGCACTCTCGACCGGTTCCTCCAGGCGCTCGCCGCCTGGACCAGTGATTCCAGTGGCTGGTACAGCAACTTCGGCAAGGAACTTCCGGAAGGTGGCGACTGGACCTTCCTGGCGCGGGCCCTGCAAGCGGCCACCGTCTACGAGTGAGTGCACGTCGGCCCCCTCGGCGCTCACTCGCACCCTCCCCGCTGAAATACACTTTCCCGGTGAACGAGACATTGCCCCCGTGCCCCGAGTGCTCCAGTGCCTACGCCTATGAGATGGGCACCCTCCTGATCTGCCCCGAGTGCGGGCACGAGTGGTCGCCCGCGGCCGAGGAGGCCGGGAGCGGGGAAGGCGCCGTGATCAGGGATTCGGTCGGGAATGTGCTCGCCGACGGGGACACGGTGACCGTGGTCAAGACCTTGAAGGTCAAGGGCGGCCCGGGCGGGATCAAGGCCGGTACCAAGGTGCGCAACATCCGGCTCGTCGACGGCCATGACGGTCACGACATCGACTGCAAGATCGACGGGTTCGGTGCCATGCAGCTCAAGTCCAGCGTCGTCAGGAAGGCCTGAGGCGATACCGGCGCAAAGCCGGTATATCCATGGCATACGCTCCCGCCGTGGACGTGAACGAATACCGGATCCCCGTCAGCAAGGGCCAGTGGATCACGTGCGCCCTGATGACCCTCTGCGGGCTTCTCTGCCTGCTCTGGGTGACCTTCGGCCCCGGGTGGGCGCACTACGTGAGCCATTTCGACGGCAGTCTCCGCGAGACCGGCGTCGCCAACTACCCGAGCCCGGACCTCATGCTCGGGCTCGGGATGATGCTGCTCACGCTCACTCCCCTCTACTCCCTCGCCGTGATCTGGCGCACATGGACCACGCCCGAGGGCATCCGCACCCGCGGTATTCTCCGTCGCCGGTTCATCCCCTGGCTGAGCATCGCCGGCATCCACATCAGGGAGCACGGCGGCGGCACCCAGCGCTCCTATTACCACCTCGAGGTCCGGCTCCACAGCGGCAAGAGGCTGTGCCTGCCGGGCCTCCAGGAGTACTTCGAGAGCGAGCTCGTGGGTCCCCGCACCGAGATCGTCACCCGCTGGAAGGCCGCCCACGTCACCCCCGGCCCGGACGGCTCCTGGCTGCGCGACGGTCGCGGGGCGGCTCCTCACCCGTAGCGCCCGCCAGGGACTCCGCCCGGTGGGCGATGTTGCGGGCCATGCCGCCGAAGACGAGGGTGTGGAAGGGGGCGATCGAGTGCCAGTAGGCGTGCCCCGCCAGGCCGTGGGGGTGGAAGAGGGCGCGCTGTTCGTAGCGGGCGCGGTGGGGGCCGTCGGGAGTGGCGGTGAGTTCCAGCCAGGCGCGGCCGGGCAGCAGCATCTCGGCCCGTAGTCTCAGCAGCCTGCCCGGGACGATGTCCTCGACGCGCCAGAAGTCGAGCGCGTCGCCGGCCCGCAGCCGCCGGGGGTCGCGGCGGCCCCGGCGGAGGCCGACGCCGCCCAGGAGGCGGTCCGCCCAGCCCCGGGCGGCCCAGGCGAGGGGGAAGGAGTACCAGCCGTTCTCCCCGCCGATGCCTTCGATGACGTCCCACAGCGTGGCCGCGTCCGCGGCGACGCGCAGGCTGCGCCGGTCCTGGTAGAGGCTGCCGCCGGACCAGTCGGGGTCGGAGGGCAGCGGGTCGCTGGGCGCGCCCGGCAGGGCGGCGGACGACCACCGGGTGCTCACGTCCGCGTCCTTGATGCGCTGGAGGGCGAGGCGTACGGCCCCGTCGAAGCCGGTCAGGCCCTCGGGCGGATCGGGGATGTACGCGGCGATGTCATGCTCACCGCAGACCACCTCGTGGCGCAGGGACTCCACCAGCGGGCGGGCGATGGTGTGCGGCACGGGGGTGACCAGCCCCACCCAGTAGCTGGACACGGCCGGGGAGAGCACGGGTACGGGAATGACGGCCCGGTGCGGCAGCTGGGCCGCGACCGCGTACCGCTGCATCATCTGCCGGTAGGTCAGCACGTCGGGCCCGCCGATGCAGAAGTCGCGGTTGACGTCCGGTGGGAGGCCGGCCGCGCCGACGAGGTAGCGCAGGACGTCGCGGACCGCGATCGGCTGGATGCGGGTGTGTACCCAGCGCGGCGTGACCATGACGGGCAGGCGTTCGGAGAGGTAGCGCAGCATCTCGAAGGAGGCCGAGCCGGAGCCGATGATCACCGCGGCCCGCAGGTGGGCGGTCGGCACCCCGCTGGCCAGCAGGATGCGGCCGACCTCGGCGCGGGAGCGCAGGTGCGGGGAGAGGTCCGTCTCGGGGACGCCCGCCGGGGCCAGGCCGCCGAGATAGACGATGCGGCGGGTGCCCGCGGCCTCGGCCGCCCGGGCGAAGGCGCGGGCGGCGCGCCGGTCGGTCTCCTCGAAGTCCCGGCCGGTGCCGAGCGCGTGGACGAGGTAGTAGGCGACCTCCACCTCCTCGAAGGCTTTCGGCAGGGTGCCGGGGCGGGTCACGTCCGCCTGGACCACCTCCACGTCGGCCGCCCAGGGCTGATCGCGCACCCGCCCGGGGTCGCGGACCAGGCACCGCACACGGTGGCCGGCGCGCAGCAGCTCGGGCACGAGCCGCCCGCCGATGTATCCGGTCACGCCGGTGACCAGGCACAGCTGTCCGGGTCGCGGTGGTGGTGCGGGCATGGGTGCGGCGCCTTTCCGTCGGGTGCCTCAACCTTCGCACCGGTCGCCGGGCGCCGCACGGAGAGACCGTCCGTCACCGCCCGCGGGCCCGCTGGAAGCGGGCCAGGCCGTCGGAGAGGCCGACGAGCGGCTCGGGGTAGTCGTACCGGGCCCGTTCCGCCGCCGGCAGCTTCCACGGTTCGTGCACGGCGGGCCCGTCGATCCCGGCGAGTTCGGGCACCCAGCGGCGTACGTACGCGCCGTCCGGGTCGAAGCGTCGGCCCTGGACGACGGGGTTGAGGACCCGGTTGGGGCGGGTGTCGGTGCCGGTGCCCGCCACCCACTGCCAGTTGAGCTGGTTGTCGGCCACGTCGCCGTCGACCAGCCAGGTCAGGAAGTGGCGGGCGCCGACGCGCCAGTCGACGTACAGCGTCTTGGTGAGGAAGCTCGCGGTCAGCAGGCGGCCGCGGTTGTGCATCCAGCCCTCGTGGCGCAGCTGGCGCATCGCCGCGTCGACGACGGGGTAGCCGGTGCGCCCCTCCTGCCATGCCGTGATCTCCTCCCGGGCGGAGCTCGCGGTGCGCCAGTGGTCGTGCCGGGTGCGGTAGTCGGCCGTGGCCGCGTCGGGGCGGGCCGCGAGGACCTGGTGGTGGAAGTCGCGCCAGCACAGCTGCCGGACGAAGGCCGCGGCGCCGGGCCCGTCCGACGCCCGTGCGCTGTGGGCGAGTTCGACGGGCGAGAGCGTGCCGAAGTGCAGGTGCGGGGAGAGCCGGGAGGTGGCGTCGCCCGGCAGGTCGTCGTGGCGGTCCTCGTAGGCGGCGAGCCCGCGGCGCTTCCAGGCCGTCCAGCGTCTTCGGCCTTCGCGCTCGCCGCCGGTCGCGAGGCCCGGTGACACACCGCCGGCGTGCTCGCGCGCGGGGAGCGGTTCGGAGCCGATGCCTTCCGGGACGCGTACGGCGCGTGGGGCGCGCATGACGTCGCGCGGCCGCTCCTGCGACCAGCGGCGGAAGTACGGGGTGAACACCGCGTAGTGGTCCGAGCCCGCCGGTGTCACGGCGCCGGGCGGCAGCGCGGTGCTCACGGCGTCGTGGACGCGCAGGCGGCGGCCGTCCGCCCGGAGGGCATCGCGCAGGCGCCGCTCGCGGCGCTGGGCGAAACCGCTGACGCCGGCCGCCATGTGCACTTCCCGGGCGCCGGCCTCGGCGGCGACCGCGCGCACCTGGCCGGCCACGTCGCCCGAGCGCACCACCAGGCGGCCGCCCCGCGCGCGCAGCCCCGCGTCGAGATCGGCCAGGCAATCGGCCAGGAAGGCGAGCCGGTTGGGCGCGGCGAAGCCGGTGGCGGCGAGGGCGTCGTCGCGGACGAACAGCGGCACGACCTCGTCGGCGCCCGCCAGAGCCGCGCGCAGGGGCGGGTGATCGTGCAGCCGGAGGTCCGAGGTGAACAGGACGACGGAAACCGTCATGGCAGCGGCTCCTCCATGGACCGGGGTACGGCCACCGTACGGTCCGCTGCCGGGCTGTGCGGGACCGACGCGTCCGGTCGGCTCAGGTCACCGAGGCGCTCTCCAGCACCGCGTCGATCTCCTGCCGCGCGGCCGGGTCGGCCGACCGGGTGATGCCGAGGAGGAAGGCCCCGTGCCCTTCGTGTGCCGCGATGACGGTCATGCGGAGGTGGGCGGTGGCGCCCTTGCCGTCGTTCACCCGCAGGGCCACCGTGTGCGCGGGGCGGCCGCTCACGGTCGTCGGCCGGGTCTCCTCGAGGGTGGAGCCGCCGTCCGGGTAGAAGAACTCGGCGTTCGACCGGGCCGCTCGCTCCGCCGTCCGCTTCAGGCCCTGCTCCGGGACGTCCCCGGCCTTGCCGACGAGCACGACGCCGCCCGTGCCCTCGGCGCGCTTCGTCCCGATCGACGAGGTGAAGGCATCGATCAGGCGCTTTTGGCTAGCCTCCCAGCCCTCGGGTATCGCGTACGAGATCCCCGCCGCGCCGTCCGTCACCCGGGGCCGCCCGGCGAACGGGGACCCGTCCTCGCTCCGGGTCAGCCACCACGCGGCCGCGCTGCCGCCGGCCAGGAGGAGGACCAGCGCCGCGACGACGGCGGCCACGACGGTCCCGCGCTCGCGCGCCCGCGCGGGAGGGTGCGGCGGGTACGGCGGGAAGGGGGCGGGGGCGGGCGGCTGCGGCGGACCGGCGGGGGCGGAGGTGATCATGAACCCAGCATCCCCGCGCAACCCGGCTCCGCCCTGAGCGTTCGTACTCAGCACCCTACTCAGATGCGCCCGGTCCTCCTGGGCGGAAAACGAGGGGCGCCGTCCCGGCGGGGCCTGCGGGAGATCCCCGCCGGACGCCTCGCCCCGCTCGGGGAAGAAGGCACCGTCCGGCACCCGGAGTTTCACGGCCGCCATGGTCCGGGTGGTTGTGTGACGCTCAGCCGGCTCCGGGCCCGGAAGGGGCGGGCAACGATGCCCCGGAAGCATGATCGAGAGGTTGCGGCGGGCCCGGAAAAGGGTCAGGCTTCCCGGGAGCCACGAGCCGAGGGGGAGAACAGCGGATGAAGTGTCGCGTGCTGGGGAGGCAGGGCCCGGAGGTATCGGCCATCGGTCTCGGCTGCATGGGGATGTCGGTCGCCTACGGCGTTCCGGACGACGCGGAGTCGCTGCGCACGCTCGACCTCGCCGCCGAGTCGGGGGTCACCCTGCTGGACACCGCGGACGCCTACGGGCGCGGTGCGAACGAGGAGTTGCTGGGGCGCTGGCTCCGCGAGCGGCCCGGCAGCCGCGAGAAGGTGGTGCTCGCGACGAAGTTCGGCCTGCGGCACGACGCGGCGACAGGGCGGGTGGGCGACGTCGACACTTCGGCGGCGTACGTCGGGCCCGCGTGTCACGCCTCGCTGCGCCGTCTCGGCACCGATCACATCGATCTCTACTACGCGCACCGCCGCGATCCCGAGGTCCCCGTGGAGGAAACCGTCGGTGCGATGGCCGCGCTGGTCGAGGCGGGTGACGTACGCTTCCTCGGGCTCAGCGAGGTCAGCCCGCGGACGCTGCGCCGGGCGCACGCCGTACATCCCATCACCGCGGTGCAGTTGGAATACTCGCTCTTCACGCGCGATGTCGTGGAGGGGGAAATGCTGGCGGTGTGCCGGGAGCTGGGAATCGGCGTCGTGGCGTATTCACCGCTGGGGCGCGCCATGCTGACCGGATCCGTCACCTCACGCGACGATCTCGCCGAGGGGGACAACCGAAGGCGCTGGCCGCGTTTCGCCGAGGAGAATCTCGCCGGCAATCTCGCGCTCGTGGACGCCGTGCGCGGTGTCGCCGCACAGCTGGAATGCTCTCCCGCGCAGGCCGCGCTGGCATGGCTTCTCGCGCAGGGGGAGGACATCGTCCCGATCCCCGGCACCAAGAAGCGCCGCTATCTCGCCGAGAATTCCGCGGCGGCCGAGATCTCCCTGACCGCCGAGCAGACCGAGCTGCTGCGGCGAGCGGTACCGGACGGCTCCGTGTCGGGAACGCGCTATCCCCAGCAGGCGCTCTCGCGGCTGGGGCACTGAGATCCACCGCGCGATGGGCCCCGGTCCGTGGCCGGGGCCCATCGGTTCATCAGGTGCGGTAGGCGTAGTAGACCGCGTCCGGGTTGGAGGCGATGATGCTCGCCACCGACTTCCGGTAGGTGTTCGTGGAGTGGTACGTCAGATACGGGACGCCCATCCGGCTCCGGTAAGTGACGATCATCGAGTGGTCCTTGGACCCGTCGCCGTCGAAGTCCATCTGCAGGATGTCGCCGACATCCATCTGATAGACGCTGGCGAGGTTGGACGCCCGCTTGGACGACAGCGTGAACCACGCCCACTCGTTGGCACCCACCCAGGAATCCGTCTGCCCGGACGGCCCGTACGACCAGTTGTGGTAGTCGGAATACGAACCGGGCACGTTCTTCCAGCCGCCGGCCTTGAGGGACTGACTGATGAAGTTGGTGCAGTCACCGCCGGCGTCGTTGAACTGCCGGTAGTCCGGGTTGTAGTTCCGCCAGTACTTCTCCGCGTAGGCCGCCATGGCCGCGTAGTTGTAACCGGTGCCGGTCATCTTCTTCGGCTTCGACGGGGCGGGCCACGAGATGTCGGCGGGGGTCCCGGTGGGGGCGACCCCGGTGTCCGCGGCGACCGCGGTGCGGGGCTCGTTGATCGCCCGGGGGCCACCGTCCGTGGGCCTGATGCCCGTCAGCTCCCACTTCCCCTTCTTGTTGCCGGAGAAGCTGAGCTCGTGGTGGGCCTTGAAGCCCGTCGTCGTGGGCTCGTCGCCACGGACCTTCTTGTACGTCAGCGTCGTGGTCTCGGTGACCTCGACGGTGGCGCGCCCGTTCTTGACCTGGGTCCTGTCCACGGACACCTGGGTGTCGGAACCGGTGTACGCCTCACCCAGGGAGGCGAGCTTCGCCTTGCGGGTGCGCAGTGAGGACAGCGCGCTGTCCTCACTGCGGGCCAGACCGGACGAGACGCTCACATTGCCGTCGCGGAGCGACGGGGCCGCTATTCGCCGCGTGGAGCGGTTGTCCACAAGCGCGGCCGTGCGCTCTTCCAGTACGGCGTCGGCGACGCGGCCGAAGGACTTGACGGTCTTGCTGTCCGCGGACTTCGCTTCGCTCGCGTCCGCGCCCGAGGGCAGGAGCACCGTCGTGACGGTCGCTGCCAATACCGCGCCGACGGCGATTCTCAGCGTGTTTGCTTTCACGTGTTTCCCCTTTGACCCCGGTCCGGGCGGACCGGGGAAAAGGGATCTTCGCACAGATTTACGCGACCGTGGACGTGTGCTCGGATCACGGATCGGACACCGGATCCACCGGCCCGCACGGCACCCGCCGCGACCCGCTTCAGCGGCCTTGCAGGGCCTTCACGTTGTCACCGAAGGACCACCCTCGCGAGCCGTCCCAATTGAGGGACCAGGTCATCATGCCTTTCAATGCGCCGCCGTAATTGGTCCAGACCTGGGAGACCTGGTCCGGCGACATATAGCCGCCGCCCGCGCCGGGTTGAGCGGGCAGTCCGGGGACCTGTTTGTCATAAGGCACCTTGATGGTGGTGCCCTGCACGACAAGTCCCTTGTTCAGGCAGTCCGTCTGCGCGGTGAAGCCCTCGACGGTCCCGGCGGAGTACGAATCTCCGGAGCAGCCGTACATGTTGCCGTTGTAGTACTGCATGTTCAGCCACCAGAGCCGGCCGTTGTCGGCGTATTTCTTCACGATCGGCAGGTATGCGCCCCATATCGAGCCGTATGCCACGCTGCCTCCGGTGACATAGGCGGTCTCGGGCGCCATCGTCAGACCGAAGCCCGCGGGCATCCGGTCGAGAATGCCGTCGATGATGCGCATGAGATTGGCCTGGGAGGCCGACGGGCTGGTGATGTCGCCGCTGCCCGTCAGACCGGTCTCGATGTCGATGTCGATGCCGTCGAAGTTGTACGCCTTCAGGATCGGCACCACTGTCTCGACGAAGCGGTCGGCGACCGCGCTGGAACCGAGGTCGATTCCGGCGGCCGCGCCGCCGATGGACATCAGGATCGTGGCACCGGCCGCCTTCGCCTGACACATCTCGGCGGGGGCCGCGACTTTCACGGTCGCGTCCATTCCGTCCTCCCACACGGCGGTGCCGTCGGAACGGATGACGGGGAACGCGGTGTTGAGGACGTTGTAACCGTGGCCTTGAATACGGGCATCGGTGACCGGGATCCAGCCGAGGGGTGGATGGACGCCGTTCGCGGCGCCGTCCCAATTCTCCCAATACCCCTGAAGAACCTTGCCCGCCGGTCTCGGCTTGACGGCGCAGGTGTCGTCCCGCGGCGCGCCCACCGCCCCGGCGACGGGTACTTGCGCGACAAAGGCCAGGGCCAGGGCGGCCCCCAGCAGACACGAAAGGCGACGCCTCACGAGGGACTCCCTCCCGGGACCGGCCACGGGCGACCGCACGTCGCGCCCGCATCCCGGCTTGCCGAGAAGGTAGGGCGGGGCCGTTGAGGCGTCAATAGGTCTGGACCAAACCGGCGCCACGCGAGCGGGAGCAGACATCAGGGGTAGATACACCGAAGGGCGGCAGCACCTGGTGGTGCTGCCGCCCTTCGGTTTCACGCCTTGCCGACTCCGGGTCAGTATGCGGAGTTGACGTTGTCCATGGAGCCGTAGGTCTTGGCGGCGTAGTTGCAGGAGGCGACGATGTTGGCGACCGGGTCGTAGATGT